>JANMUC010000353.1:0-5491 GCA_031391225.1 Deinococcales bacterium | reverse complement strand
TTTTATATTTTAAATATAATTCCAATATTGTTGGAATTAAACAAAAAGCTTTCAAATTTATATATAATCTCTAAACAGTATCACTTAGCAAGAATTGAAATTAATGAAGGTTTATTATTTAGTAAAACTAGAAATGACGCTAACACTATTAAAATTTTTGAAAAATTAAAAAAAATAATTATTTATAATTTATAATTTATAATAAATTAGAATTAATTAGGAGGAATACATGAGTAAATTTGCATTAATGTTTGTTCAATTGAGCAAGAAAGCTGATAAACATATTGTAAGTATGACTAAATTATATCCTGAAATATATGATATATTACAATTTTATGCGAATCCAATTGAAAATATTAAACAAATAAAAGCTTACCTAAGAGAAAAAGAGATCAATCAATTTTCTTTTATTGATCAAAATTTTATGAGTGAAATTTCAAAGGAAAATTTTGAATTGAAATCTTACACATCAATTCAGAAAGACCTTGAAGATAAAGTAGATACGATTGTTTGTTGGGATTGGTGCAAAGTTAATGATGATGAAAAAGCTTTTGATGATATTGATTACGATAACTTAACACATACTTTCAATTTTGAGGTTATTCAATTGGGAAATAGTTTTAAATTAACTGCGAAGACTAAAACTTCAGCAACTATAATTATTGATGGACCTAATAATGTTCCAATTAATTCTTTTGAAAACCGCATGATTTTAATTGATTTTGTCTCTGGTCAATCTGGTATTTATCATCAATTTAAAGTGAAAAATTTCTAATTACTTAGATGCGGAAATAGAAGATACTGATGTCTGCAATTTCAGATTAAGTTTTCAAAAAGAAAGCCAAGTCACCCAAACGAAAAACGCTGTTAGAGAATCTTAAGTTAGACATGCAGGTATCAGTAAATCGTTAAACGTATCTCCCCTGACGCTCGAGCTTCAAATCACTGACGCTGCACTTACGCACCCTTCGCTACCATCACGGCGGAGGTGAGCGAATGAACAGCCAAGTGCCTGCGAAGCTCGAGTTTTTATTGGTCATTCAACCAGCACATCAAAACCGTCCTTGGTGCGCGACCTTAACCGCACCGCCTGACCTCATGCGGCTCGAGTTCCATTCGGTGCAAGCGCTTGTGGCGCATCTCGAGTGGCTCTCTTTGGGTCGTCCTGGTTTGCGTTAAATCGTTTTTTGAAGCCTCACGCCCGACCTTCGGATTGCCCGAACGGTTGCGGGGAAACCATTGCCGCTCGAAGGTTGATTCGATTAAAAGGAGGCACAGATGAACCCCATGAAAATTTTGGCAATCACAGCCTTGGCTGGCGTTTTATCCAGCACACTCACCGCTTGTCCATTGCTCGAGCAACTCGTTTCGCACATTCACACCATCACCGTTCGGAACTATTGCGTGAGCGCAAACACTACCGTCAATTTTTATCTCGATGGCGGCTTTAAGGGAACTGTCACCGAAGCCCGCACCTTCGCTGGGGTGCTCGAGGGTACGCATGACGTGCGAGCGGAAGGGACTGGACTTGGTGGCACGGTCTTTCAACAAACCCAATCGATTACCTCAGATGGCGTGTGGACACTTTGCTCTGGTCGCGGCAAGCCTGACGGCGACAGTTTTAGCTCGGCGTTGAACACTCCATCACTGCCCCAACAATGCGGATTTAGAAAAGCGTTGTCTCAACAATGCACTGAAAAGAGGTGGTGACCATCAACGATTTCTATGCCGAAATTCTTTCCAGGGAACGCATCAAAAAGTTTTATCAAGAGGCAGACAATTACCGCCTGGTACAAGAATCCCGCCCTCAAAAAACCCGTGGCTTCTCGAGATTCCAGATTCTCCAACAACTCACGGCATTTTGGCGCTCGAGAAAACTTCAAGCTCGAGATTCTAGGGGGAGGTGAGAACGTGTAGACCATTTACTCGAGATGCGTTTTGGACTGGAATTCGGCAAAAAACAGGATGCGGTCAGGTCGGCAAACCCCCGCATCCACGCTCCGCCCGCTTTAGGAGGAACTTATGAATCGTACTGCAAAAGTTGTTCAACAATCGGTTTTGGCTGCAATGTTGGTGATCGCTTCGGTTTTTGTTGGTGTGCAATTTGGTGCGAACTTTGCCAAGCATCAGGTTGTGGGGCAGACGCTCGAGAAGAATAGGTTGAAGCCTATTCTGGTGGATGGTCCTTGGGTCTGTCCAAAATGCTGATCTAATTTTTCGGTGGCGAGAGAATGAACATTTTCTCGCCACTTATGACACAATGATTTGGGGGAACAGCATGGGATTCGTTAAGTTTTCTGATGCTCTTATTTCGAGTGAATTGCTGCTTGAGCAAAATGAATTCGAGAAAATTCCTCGAGTTTTAGGTTTGGCATTGTCAAGATCACAGGATCAAGCAACTTGGCTAACAACGCAAACTTTGTTAGAACGAATTCCATATCGTGTTCGTGTTGAATCTTTAGAGGTTGCGTTTTTGTACGCCAGAGCCTTGATGTTTAACGATGAACTTCAAACATTGCTCGAGTTCAATCAAAAAGCACTTGGGTATCATGGGATTGCAAAAAGTGCGCAGGTTCAATTGGAGTGTGCTAAAAGCCATTTGGCATTGCAACAATACAAAGAAGCACGTGATTTGCTTGAAACGATATTGCCATGCGTTCAAGGTGAACTGCTTGGGATCGCTTGGAGTAAACTTGGTTTTGCTCTATTTTATCTTGGTAGACCTTGGCGCAAAGCTTTTGATCACGCGATTCCACTTGTTTCTGGGGCTGAACTTGGCTATGTATTATTTCATCAAGGAAGCTTTTTAGACCTTAGCAATAAGGGTTTTGAAGCTCGAGCGGCTTGGTTAAAAGCACTGACATTCTTCAAATCAGACCACAAAATGCAGATTATGACCCGTTCCAATCTTGGGTTTTCTGCTCTGCGTGATTTAGACGTTGAGGCAGAACGTCATTTTCTTGAAGCGCAACGGCTTTGCAACAACTCGAAAAATATTAATGTGCGAGCTTCAGTTCTGAATGGTTTAGCAGCATCACGTCGGATGTTGGGCGAATGGTCTCGAACCGAAGCTGCCTACTACGAAGCAATTCGTATTTCTCGAGATTCGTATGCTCGTGACACCGCTTACTTTGGTCTTGCCCGCACCTTGCGTCTTTCAGGTCGTCCCAACGAAGCCTTCGAAACCCTCGAGTTCGCTTTGCAAGACCCAACCCTTAACCACGATCAAATTCAAATTTCTCGAGCCATGACTTTCCTGGCACTCGGTCAAAACACGGCTGCTCGAGACGCCCTAACTAAAGTTGGCACGCTGGTCAGCGTCTCCGACCAATGGCTTTTTAAGATCGCCCAAGCCGAACTTCTCAGACGCGATGGAAACCTCGAGAACGCGGTGGAACGCTTGGAAGGTCTGCCCGTCCAAACCTTGCACGCCAGGGAAGAGGCACGGTGTTTTCCCGAATTGATGCAACTGTTGTACGCCGCCAATAAACCTTTCCCGAAGCCGCTCGAGTACGTGAACGGAATCACGGTGCGGGTGGTCGCGCAAGGGCTGCTCAGTGTTCAAATCAATGACCGCCCCGTGAACCTTGCGCCCATCAGTCGGGCGGGAGAATTGCTGGTCTACCTACTCGAGCAAAACGGGGCTGCCAGCATTGACATGATTAGTGATGCGATGTTCACGCATTTGGGCATTGAAGACCGCGCTAAAGCTCGAGGTGGGATTTGGAATTTGGTGAAAACCTTACGCCAAGCTTTGGGTTGGCAAAACAGCGTCATGGCATTGCGCGGCGCGTACCAACTCGACCCGAATGTCACCTGGCAGTACGACATGCAGGACGTTCGAGCCAAACGCAACTTTCAAGGTGATTTTTTGAAGGGCGTGTACTCGGACTGGGTGCTCGAGATTGGCAGGACGCTCGGGGGGAAACAAGATTTGCGGCGACGCTCGAGCGACTTGAACTAAAACTTGATAACAGTACGCGCAGGATAATTCAGTGCAAATTCGTTCTTATTTTTGGATGGACGTTTGATCGACGTTTGTATTTCATGATGACTTTTGCCGATTTGACTTTCAGGTTGCTCCGCTCGAGTTGCTTGAATGCCAGTCATTTGGTGATGGCTCGAGATTTCATTGTTTCAAGGGGGATTTATGATTCACAAAATACTGTTGGTATTCGTTCTGACACTCTTATTCACGTCTTGCCCAGGTACAACTTCAGTCGTCTCGAGCGTCGTCGTCAGTGGCATAAGCACACCGTTGAAACTTGGCAGCACCGCCGCACTTACCGCCAAAGCCTTCGATCAGAGCAGTCTTGAAATGACAGGGCAGACTTTTACTTGGACTTCCAGCAACCCAGAGATTGCCAGTGTGGACACAAATGGAATTATTACAGCCAAACGACTCGGCAACGTCAAAATCGGTGCAACAATCTCGAGCATTAAAGGCGAAATAAATCTTAAAACCTTTGGACTCGAGGTTGTCGGAGGCACGTACACCGCATCAGATGGCTTCCTTGGAACGGCGGTCACGTACAAAGCCATCGGTGCAGATGGAAACCCACCACCTGCCGGTACTGGACTAAAGATTACAGGTCCGAGCGGTTGGCGACCTGGCAAACCACCCGTTCAACTGACACTTTCTGCCCCTCAAGCTTGGGGACTTCAGTTTACGGGTTTGTACAAATCTATTCCCGTGACTGGCACGTATCAAGCCGAAATGACCATTAACGCTCAGACCTTCACTACCGCATTTGACATTGATGCAACAAAAACCATTAGCGCAGTAACCGACGTTGTAAAGAGCAACATCAGCGCCACAGGATTAAACGCCACTTGGAAACTTCCTGCGGGTACATTCAACTTCGAGGTGGATGTGGTTGAAGACCCAGACACGACGTATAAGCTTTTGCTCGAGCAAAAAGTAATAACCAACAGCGCTCGTTTTGACACAACTTTAAATCCTGCCAAGGCATATCAATTGGATGTTTTCTGCAGCGATGTGGACATGAGTGCCGATAACCCGACTTTTCCAGCGCAACTGAATTTAGCGATCAATTACAGCCGATTCAGTGTTGCACCTTGAACACTGGCTTGCACATTGTTGGCGCAATTCAAGAGAAATCGTGTTGTCTCGAGCTTACAAGTTCCTAAGGAGATTTATGTTCAAAAAACTTTGGGGTGTAATCGCATGTTTTAGTCTTGCCAGTACACTCACCGCTTGCCCACCTGTTGCACCCGCCACAGGAAGTCTAACCATCACCATTTCAGGTGCTCCCAGTGGCACAAGCCCCAACATCACCGTAACAGGTTCAAATAGTTTCTCGAAAACACTTAGCGCCACCGAAACAATCCAAAATCTCGAGCCTGGGTCGTATTCGGTCAATGCGGCAACCCTGTTGTCAGGTGAAACCGAATTTGATGGACTGGTCACGGGTTCACCCGTTACCGTCATCCCCAATCAAACCTCGAGTGCAAGCGTGGCATTCTCGAG
>JANMUC010000338.1:0-5117 GCA_031391225.1 Deinococcales bacterium | reverse complement strand
CGCCCGAACTCGAGGATTCAGAAAAGATTGAACCAACAATCAAAGCGCCAGGCAAACTCGAGCCTGCGCCTGCCCGAGAAATCTTTGAACGCCGCGAGTCACTTGCGACACCAGATTTACAGGCTGGGGTCGCGCCATCCGTTCGCTCAGGTGAAACGACACCCCCTGACGTTTCACCTCGAGCGAGTACCCAAAAAATTGTGCCTGAGGGTGTTGCGACACCTCGAGTTGAGTTGGGCGAAGTGGCAAGTTCACAGGTTTTTGATCCTGAAGAAACTGGAGTTTTGGAACGGAGCGAAGTTGCCGCCGAGTTGTCCAAGTCCGACGGTGAACAAATTATTCAGGATATTAATAATTCAACAATTGAACAACAATTGATACAAGCAGAAAAAATTCAGAATCCACAATCAAACCAAAACAAACCTTTAACGGCAGCTCGAGCCAGCGAAATTTTTCAGCAACGCGCCGCTCAAGCCTTACAGCCAAGCTTGAGCCAAACACCGAATGAGACGCAAAAAATCGTGCCAGAACCACAGCCTCAACTCGAGCCAACTGTTTTGCCAGAGACTAAAAACCAATCAAGCACCACACTCGATTCAAATACGAATGCAAAATCGGAGAATCAAACTAAATCCGATCTTGAACCAGCAGCGGTCGCTCGAGATGTGAGTAAAATTCCCCAAGTTAGTGCTGAAAATCTGACGCCTGCTGAAGTTCAAACCTCGAGATTTGAACCAGCAACGCCGCAACCAACCCCCAAAATAGAGACTCGAGAAGCTGTTCTGGAAGGGGTAATAGAGGAGAATCGCGTTTCGGACATTCAAAAATCAGATGTGGCAACTCGGGAAATCACTGCTGCAATTGCCCAAATCGAGACACGAGAAGTCGTTCAGGCATCAGAAGACTCTGAGTTTCGAGAGGCATCACAAGAACCTGTGACTCGAGAATTGCAGCATGAACCTATGGCTCGGGAAGCACATCCAGAATTTGACACTCGAGAAATCCCGCTAGAACCTGTGACCCTAGAAGCACGGCAAGAACCTGTGGCTTCGGACACGCCGCAGGAATCGATCACTTTGGACGCCCGAACCGAACCTCAAAGCGAATCGGTTTCTGCTCAACCCTCAACATTAGAGCAAGCCGATTGGCAACGCTCAATCCCTGGCGATCCGCAAAGTGGTGTGGTCGAAATTATTCGCGCCAAACCACCACGCAAGTCTCAATCAGAAAGACTCGAGAAACCAACCGAACCTCGAGAGGAAGTGGCGAAAGCACAACCGCCCGAAGCTCGAGTTTCGCAAGAAGCTGCAAATCCATCCAAGCAAAATCTAAGTGATCGCATGAAATCGTTGCAAAAGCGTTTTGGTGGAACTGAACAAACCCGTTTTGACCCAAGCACCAAAGCCTTTTCCCAGCCTGTTGAAGCTGATGAAACCCAGCAAACTCCAGCACCCAAATTCCAAGCGATCTCAGATGTTGCCCAGCGTCTGGCACGACGTTACTCCGAAACACCAAGCACAACCTCGAGCGAACAAGAAAACAATGCACCAGATTTGAAAGTGGGGCAGCAGCTCAATGCAACTCAAACTCGAGCCGCCAGCGAATTTGTGCAACAAGGCACGCAACCCGTTCAGCTTCGGGAAAGCACGCGCACCTTTCTCGAGCCGCTGATTGGTTTTGACCCCAGCCTTGCCAGGGTTTTTGTTGGACCGAGCGCCAGCGAATTCACCTCAAGCTTGAATGCCGACGGCGCGACGGTCGCCACAGACGTTTACCTCAACAATGGGTTTGAGGAGCAATCCGCCGAGGGTCTGGGTTTGTTGGCACACGAGTTAACGCATGTCGGACAACACTTGCAACCCGATTTTGTGCCGCCGATGCTGCAAAATGCTCCCGATCAACAAGACTTCAAGGGCGAATCGCTCGAGACTCAAGCCCGTGCCGTCGAAGCTCGAGTTACCAATACCGCCAGCATGTTCGTTCCAGGAATTGCGCTCGAGGCGGCAGGTTCGCGGCAGACCAGCACCGCCCCGACCGCACCAAGCAATGCAACTCGTAATGCCGATGATGTCTGGAATGGATTACCAGCACCCTGGGAAGCCATGCCCAATTTGAATGTCAGCTCTTCGGACTTTGTGACCGTGATTGCTCCAAGTTCTGTCGGCTCGAGTGGCAGCATCACCAGCACGGGTTTTGCGCCCGCTGCGGATGCGCCGAGTGTGAGTGTGCAGAGTGCGGGTGTGCAACTTGCCGAGTCAGACCGACCAAGTGACAATCCTGACAATCAGCCAGCGGGGGCAGCGGGTGGTCAACCGCATCCGCCAGCGCAAGACATGGATTTGTTGGCGCAACAAGTCTACGAAATTCTCAAACGCAGACTCTCGAGCGAACGCCGCCGAGAGGGTTAAAACCAAAAAGCTTAAAGGAGGTCAGCCATGAGTGGAGCACCCGAAAAAGCCAGAATCACGATCCTTGAAGGTCAAGGTAAAAACAATTCCATTGATTGCATGTTTAATCCCAAGGAATACACGATTCAACGCAGCGTCAAATGGGAACAAGGCAAAAGCAGCGGTAAAAACGTGCCGCCCATGAAGTTCACCAATGGCGAACCTGCCTCGTTGCAACTCGAGTTGTACTTTGACACCTACGAAAAAACCGGTGATGACCGCGATGTGCGCAAGCACACCAAAAAAATTTGGGATTTGATGATGGTCGATGACGGTTTGAAAGACAACAAAAGTAAAGTCGGACGTCCCTCAAAAATTTTATTCCAATGGGGCAAGGGTGTTAATTTTGAAGCCGTGGTTCAGAGCGTGTCACAAAATTTTACGATGTTCTTAAGTGACGGCATTCCGGTGCGAGCAAAGCTGATTGTGGGTTTGCTGCAATTGCGGGATTTGACCAGTCAACCGCCGACCAATCCGACCTCGCAGGGTGACGGAGGAGAACGCATCTGGACGGTACAACAGGGCGAAACTTTAAGCCTGATCGCGCACCGTACGCTTGGTGACACCAAAGCTTGGCGCAGCATTGCCGCCATGAACAAACTCGAGGATGTCCGTAAGCTCAGTCCAGGAATGGTGCTGGTGATCCCGAATGCCTAGCGGTGCAACCCAACACTTAAGTCATTTTTACCTCTACTTTGATGGGGCGCTCGACAGCGAAATGCAGGATGATCTGCTGTCTGTGACCATCGAATCGAGTTTGCACCTGCCCGATACGGCGACGCTGGTGCTCAATGATCCAAACCTAAAATGGGTTGACCACGATAAAGTCATGCCTGGAAAACAATTAAAAATCCAAGCCGAATCGGGCGGTGGACCAGAAACCATTTTTGAAGGCGAACTGGTCGAACTCGAGCCTCATTACGAACCCGAAGGTATGAAATTGACCATTCGGGGGTTTGATAAGTTGCACCGCTTAACCCGAGGGCGATTTGTGAAATCTTATGTGGACGTCAAAGATTCTGACATCATGAAAAAAATTATTGGCGACGCAGGATTGCAGGCACAAGTTACAGAAACCAGTGTGATTCACAAACACGTTTTGCAAGCCAATCAATCTCATTTTGAATTTCTGCGAGATCGAGCGGCGGCGCTCGGTTACTTCATGTACGCCGAAGGCGACAAAATTCACTGCGAGCCGCCATCTTCGGCAGGTGCTGCCGTTGAATTGCAATGGCATCAAAACCTCAGCGATTTCCGCCCGCGCCTCAGTACGGTCGGTATGGTCAGTGAAGTCAATGTGCGCGGTTGGGACCCAAAAAACAAAGAAGTCATCACAGCCATGCAAAATCAAGGGCTGGGTGCGCCAAAAATTGGGGTCAGTCAATCTGGTTCGCAAATCGCACGTTCTGCCCACAACATCAATGCCACATATTTGGTCAACGACCCACTTCCCCGTGATACCGCCGCCGCAACCGTGCTTGCCAAAGCCGTTGCAGACCGTTTGATCGGGCATTTTGTCGAAGCCGACGGCACCTGCGGTGGTGATCCAAAATTGCTGGCTGGACAAAAAGTGAAAATCTCGAGGGTTGGGACTCGGTTCTCAGGCGAGTACTTTGTCACCTCGGCAAGCCATATTTTTCAACAAAAACTGGGTTATGTCACGCATTTTAGTGTCAGTGGACAAAATCCAAGTTCGTTACTCTCGAGCCTCGGAAGTCGTCATGAATACCGTGCCGCACCAAGCATTGCCGTGGCGATCGTGACCGACAACCAAGATCCAGAAAACATGAACCGTGTCAAAGTGAAATACCCCGCGTTTTCGGATAACGACTCGAGTTACTGGGCAAGAATTGCCACGCCCAGCGCTGGTAAAGAACGCGGTTTTCAATTTTTGCCCGAAGTTGACGATGAAGTGCTGGTTGCTTTCGAGCAAGGCGACGTTAACCAACCGTATGTGATTGGCAGCCTCTGGAATGGTAAAGACACGCCGCCGCAGCCTGCCAGCGACGCCAAAGACAAACGCATGATCAAGTCACGATCGGGGCATGTGATTATTCTGGATGACACGAATGGAAGCGAAAAAATTATCATCAAAGACAAGACAGAAAAAAACATTGTCCAAATTGACTCGAGCAGCAACGAAATGAAAATCAGTATGGAAGGCGAAACCAAGATCATTGCCAAAGGCAAAATCAGTTTGGAATCGGATCAAGAAGTTTCGATCAAAGGACAAATGGGTGTCAAAATCGAAGGAATGCAAATCGATATCAAAGGCAGCGCAGGTTTAAAAATGGACGGCGGTGCAATGTCAGAACTCAAAGGCGGTATCGTCAAAATCAACTAATCAAGCTCGAGTTTTAAATGCTCGAGAGACAGGATATTGTATGCCTTTTGCCGCAAGACTGACAGACATGACCGTGACGGGCGATTTGATTGTTGCCCCAGGTGCGCCCACCGTGATCATCGGCGGAATGCCCGCCGCCTGTGTAGGCGATGCCGTGGCTGGACCCGTTTGTACTGGCGCAATCAGCATGGGTAGCATGACAGTGTTGATTGGAGGTCGCCCTGCCGCTCGAATGGGCAGCATGGTGGCGGGCGCTAACACCGTCACTGGTGTCCCACTGACCACCACGATAGCCCCGCCGTGCTGCCCGACCGTGGACATTGGAG
>JANMUC010000551.1:0-2091 GCA_031391225.1 Deinococcales bacterium | reverse complement strand
TTGAAAATGTGAAAGCTTTACTTGTTGGTTGGCAAAGTTCTTGGTTAGAGGTTATAAAGTTACCGAGTTTAATTCAATCTTTTTTTCGAGGTTCTCGAGTTGCGGATTTACTGGTATGAACATGCGGTTCTCTATAACGTCGCTTTAAGCTTGTGGCTTTTGGGCATCTTCGAGTGCTTTGCCAACCATTTCTTGAATGTTGACGTTGAGCGGTGTCTCTTCAACATGGAACAAGCTGATGCCTTCGATTTCGCTGGGCACGATAAAGTAGACGTTTGGACCAGAGTTGATGATCATGACATTGTTGAGTTCTTGCGCGGTTTTTAAACCGCCAAGCAATTGCACGGCGGCATTGGCAAGGTTTTGGGCTTCGTCTTTGTTTTCGGCTTGCCCCATCGCAATTTCGCGTCCTGATTTGGTCAATAATAACAATTCGTACATGTATTTTCCTCCGAAACTCGAGTGTCTCTCGAGTATTTGATTTGCGCTCAAAACTATACCGTGCCTTTCGCAAATCTGCGAAGTTTTGAGGTACGCTCGAGTGGTGAATCCTGCTTTTGAAGTGGTCGAACAAGCAATCAAACGAGGTCCAATTCCTGGTGCAAGTGCTGCTTCGGGCGTTGGTTCAAACCTCGAGTTTGCCAGTTTTGGACAACTCTCGAGCGATGAAAATTCGAAATTGGTCACGCTCGAGACTGTTTATGATTTGGCAAGTTTGACCAAAGTGCTGGTCACCGTGCCATTGCTCTTAAAATTAATTGAACAGGGGAGGTTTGATCCAAAAGCCCCGTTGTTCGAGTTTCTGCCTGAAATTAAAGGATTTCCGCTTCAATACAGCAATATATTGGAGTTGGTTTTGCACACTTCGGGTCTTCAGGCGCTCTCGAGACTTCGTTTCTGGAATTTGCCCCGTCAAGTGGCACTCGAGAAAGCCTTGAGCGAACCCTTGCGTGAGTCTCGAGAAATTCTCTATTCCGACCAAGGTTTTATCGTGCTGACTTACATTCTCGAGAAACTGTACGGCGCGAGGTTGGACGTTGTCGCTCGAGATGAATTGTTCGCACCACTCGGCTTGGCTTTGACTTATCACCCAGAAGTTGACTGGTGTGCGCCAACAGAATTTGTGCCAGAACGTGGCGGTTTGATCGTTGGGCGGGTGCATGACGAAAACACTGCCGCTCTCGATGGTATTTCTGGTCATGCGGGTTTGTTTGGCACGGCTGGCGGGATAGGTTTGTTTCTGGCGTATTTGCTCGAGGGACGCGTTGTTGGCTCAAAAATGCTCGAGTTGATGGCATCAAAAATTGCCCGAACTGAACATGATGCTCGAGCTTTTGGTTGGGTCATGAGGCACAACAACTGGAGTGGTGGCGATGCTGCACCAGCCACGGCGCTTGGTCATACGGGTTTCACTGGAACGGGCGCTTGGTTTGATCCAAAAACCCACGAAATTCACGTACTTTTGACCAACCGCGTCAATCCATCTCGAGAGATTCAATCTGGCATTCTCGATCTGAGGCGCGAGTTTAACGATATTGCATGGCAAACCCAAGTTTAAGGTTTTGAAGTGCGTTACAATTTTTCATGCAGCCTGTTGCGATTACCGCCGAAAATTCGTTTCAATCACTGCTCGAGCCAATGTGCCAGCCAGGCTCGCAAGGGCTTCCAGAGGCGTTCAGGCTCGCATACGGAGGCGATTGGCAGTTCGATGCGCCAGCAGATCGCCCGTACATGTATTCCAACTTTGTGCAATCTCGAGACGGACGAATTTCTTTTGGCATTCCAGGGCAGTCGGGTGGGGGATAAGTATCAGACTTTAATCCTCACGACCAATGGATCATGGGTTTGCTGCGCACCCGAGCCGATGCGGTGATTGTCGGGGATGTCACGCTCAAAATCGAACCAGACCATATTTGGACGCACCAGTACATCTGCCCAAGCGAAACCGCTTTTGATAAGTTGCGCTCGAGTTTCGGATTTTCGGTCATTGCCAACACCTGAGTCTCAATAATCAGATCATCCCAGAGCGTGCCGTATTGAATCGAACCCACGCCACCAAAGCCACCGCCGACGAAGCCTCCAACCGTGGCA
>JANMUC010000289.1:0-1282 GCA_031391225.1 Deinococcales bacterium | reverse complement strand
GGCCCGAAGTTGATGCCGCTGACCACCAGATCGGGCTGCCGGCAAAACTCCGACAGCGCCAGCTTCACGCCAAACTCGCCAGACCTGACAATCTTGAAGTCGCACGTTCCAGACCCAATGGTGCGCGGCTCGAGTGGTGTGTACAGCCTTGACGTGACCAATGCTGGAACTGGCTTTACTGTCGGACTGGTTACGGTTATCGACACTGTGCCATCAGGCTTGACCCCAGGTGCGGCAACAGGCACAGGTTGGACGTGCACCACCAAAGGACAAACCGTTTCATGCAGCCGTTCCGATGTGCTCAGCGCTGGCTCGAGTTACCCTGCAATCTCGATTCTGGTCACCGTCGATCAAGCCGCAGTCAACAGTGTCACCAACACCGCAACCGTCTCTGGCGGCGGCGAGACCGACATCGCAAACTCGAGCGCCACCGACCCAACCAGCATCGTCTCGAGTGGCGATCTGCGAGTTTCCAAAGTTGGTCCGAGCACCGTGATCAATCCAGGCTCGAGCTTTAGTTACACGATTACGGTGGGCAACGATGGTCCGAGCGATGCCGTCAATGTCGTGGTCAGCGATCCATTGCCGACCAACTTGACATTTGTCTCCAATGCCGGTGATTGCACTACGGTCTTCCCGTGCAACCTCGGAACAATTCCAGCAGGCTCGAGCAAGACGATTACTGCCACCTACAACGTGTCAGCCACCGCGCCACCAACCAGCGTGACCAACATTGCCAGCGTTACTTCTGATACCCCAGACCCAAGCTCGAGCAACAATACGTCAACCGCAATCACCTCGCTTGGAGATCAAATCGCTGACCTGAGCATCGTCAAAACGGACAGTGTGAACAGTGTCACCCCAGGCACGTCAACGACCTACACAATTACGGTTTCCAACGCAGGACCATCACCAGCCCTGCTCGCTCGAGTTCAGGATGCAGTGCCAGCAGGACTTCTGAACCCAACTTGGACTTGCGTGGCAAACGGAAGCTCGAGCTGCGTGGTTGCCAATGGTACGGGCGGTATTGATACGACCGCCAATGTCCAAGTTGGTGCGGCAAACACGGTGGTTTACAGCTTGACTGGAACAATTGCGCCTGACGCCACAGGTTCGCTGATCAACGCCGCCACCGTCACCCCGCCAGTCGGTACCGTAGACCCAAGTTCCAACATCAGTTCCGATACCGACGCGTTAACGCCTAGCGCTGACCTTTCGATTTTGAAAACAGGCACGGCAACTTTCACCCCAGGCTCGAGCATGGTCTACACCTTGGCAGGCA
>JANMUC010000275.1:0-9049 GCA_031391225.1 Deinococcales bacterium | reverse complement strand
TCCTTGCACTGCGCATCGAACGGCGTTGCAACGTGACGTCCGCAAAGGAGTGACCCCACCACCATGCGCGAACTCCATCGCTCCCCCCGCACGTCGCGTTCGCTTGCGACCCCCCTGTGGCTGCTGCTGGCACTGGTCTTCATGCCGATCGTGGTGCCAGCGTTCGCGCACGCCCAGTCGGCGCGCGTCATGACCCTCGAGGAAGCGGGGACCGACAAGCGAGTCGATCCCATCCTCCGGCTCATGGTACTACGCGCCAGCCAGCAAGCCGACCAGCCCGTGGAATCCATGACGGAAGCCGTCCTCGCGGAGACGGGTGGGCTCGCCAATTTCCTCTCCGCCGTGGTGCGTCCCGGCTCGCCCGTCTCGGTCATCATCGAGGGTCGGCCGGACCGCGCCCAGCTCGAGTCCTCGGGA
The DNA here is from genome assembly GCA_031391225.1 of Deinococcales bacterium. Taxonomy (GTDB): domain Bacteria; phylum Deinococcota; class Deinococci; order Deinococcales; family JAAFIG01; genus JANXTZ01. The sequence goes on along the minus strand of JANMUC010000275.1, from coordinate 8,632 downwards.
ATCGTTGTCGGGACGGTCGCCGGCGACGTCGTCACCGCGACCCTGCCGCTTTCGCTCGTGCCCGCCCTGCTCGCCATGTCTGGTGTCGAGCGGGTCTCCGCCGCGGCGCCCGTCGAGAAGGCGCTGAACGTCAGTGCCTACGAGATCGACGCCGACAATCTGTGGCTCGGGATTTGAGTCTAAGTTTTACTAAACAAGCAAAATCGATTTCGTGACTTCTGTTGTGTTGCTCTATACCTGGCACAAGAAAATTTGTAACCTAGTAAACAGTCTCAAGCAATCCAGGCAAAATCACCAATTAAAGCTCGAGACACCAAATCAATTGACAAAAGTGCTAATATTTAACCCAGGTTAAGTAAATTTCAAAACCAACACCCAAGATTTACCTCGAGCATCAGGAGGGACTATGTACAAAGGCAGAGAAGGACAATGGGCATTCTTTCTACACCGACTTTCAGGCTTGGCGTTGCTGGCGTATTTATTGCTGCACACGTTTAGTATTGGTTCGGTCATGCTGGGCGAAAAGTTTTACATGACCATTCACGAAATTTACGGCTTCGTGCTATTTCGACTGGGCTTGATCGGCGTGGCTGGCGCGGTTGCCTACCACGCGTTTAACGGCATCCGAATCATTTTGATCGATTTCACTGACTGGGGCGTTAAAATTCAGCGCCAGCTCTGGTACGGTGTGCTGGTGTTGGCAGTGATTGCCACCGCAGTTGCCGCCGTGTACAACCTGCCACGCATTTTTGACAACGACCCGCTGACCATGCGGCAAACCTCGAGCAACCCTGTTGCGTTGGCGAAAGTGGTGCGCTGATGGCGATCAAGGCACGTTCATTTAGGGATGCGAAGGCGCAAGCCAAATCCAACCCCGAACTGGTCTGGTGGGTGTTCATGCGCCTGTCCGGCATGGCGCTGGTCGTACTGACCATGTTCCACCTTTTTAAGAATTACATCATCGTCTCCGAACTCGAGTGGGATTGGGCGAGCGTGGTTGGAAAATACGGTGAAGTCACCGAACGCCTGTACTTGCTGGCATTGCTGACACTGGGCTTAACCCACGGTACAAACGGTTTGCGTTACGTGATCGACGACGCCACCGCCAAAAACCCAGTCGCACGATTCTGGATTAAAAGCCTTGCTTACAGCGTGATTGGCGTCATTTTGATTTTTGGAATTCTGGCATTGTTCGTCAACGTCCCAGCCCCAACCCCAGGACAGTAAGCATTCTCGAGAAACCACAATAAACGAGGTTTAACGCAATGAAAGCACACAAATACGACGTGATCGTGGTTGGCGCAGGCGGAAGCGGTCTGATGGCGGCACTGTACGCCACCAAAAACGCGACTGGCAGCGTTGCCGTCATCAGCAAGCTCTATCCTACCCGTTCACACACTGGTGCTGCTCAAGGCGGTGTTGGTGCGGCGCTCGGCAACGTGGACGAAGACCACTGGGAATGGCACATGTTCGACACCATCAAGGGCGGCGATTACCTGACCGATCAAGACGCCGCCGAAATTTTTGCCAAAGACGTAATCGAAGCAGTTTTAGAACTCGAGCATATGGGTTTGCCATTCTCGAGACTTCCGAACGGTAAAATTGCGCAGCGTAGGTTTGGTGGTCACACCAAAGAATTTGGTAAAGCCCCAGTTCACCGCGCCTGTTACGCCGCAGACCGCACGGGTCACATGATCTTGCAAACGCTTTACCAACAAAGCATCAAGGAGGGCGTGACGTTCTTCAACGAATACCTGGTGCTCGATTTGATCCTCGAGACTGAAGCAGACGGTAAGAAAGTTTGCAAGGGTGTTGTCTCGATGGAAATGGCAACGGGCGAGATTCATACCTTCCATGCCAAATCGGTGGTGCTGGCAACGGGCGGTAACGGGCGCATGTTCAAAGTGACCAGCAACGCCCACGCGCTAACGGGCGACCTGACGGGCATTGCGTACCGTCGTGGCATTCCTCTCGAGGACATGGAATTTTACCAATTTCACCCGACTGGCTTGTACAAACTGGGGGTACTCCTGACCGAAGGCGTGCGTGGCGAAGGCGGCATTTTGCGCAATGGCAACGGCGAACGGTTTATGGAACGCTACGCGCCAACCATCAAAGACCTTGCCCCTCGAGATATTGTTTCGCGTAGCATGTACATGGAAATTCGTGAGGGGCGCGGCGCAGGACCGAATAAAGATTATATCTTGCTCGATGTCACCCACATCGACCCAAAAATTCTCGAGGAACGCCTGCCAGATATCATGGATTTCAGCCGCACGTACTTGCGCGTCGAACCGACCAAAGAACCCGTTCCGATTCAACCCACTGCGCATTACACGATGGGCGGCATTCCAACCACCATTGACGGCGAAGTGATTTACGGCACGACCAACAAAGAGACCATCCGTGGCTTGTACGCCGCCGGCGAGGTCGCCTGCGTCAGTCTTCACGGCGCGAACCGTCTGGGTACAAATTCTCTGGGTGACTTGATTGTTTTCGGCAAACGCACCGGAGTTGCCGCCGCGAAATACGCCAATCAAGTCAATCTCGAGCCAATCACCGACGATGCCGACAAACGCACCGAAGACATGGTAATGAAAATCAAAAACTCGAGCGGCGCGGAAAGTGTTTCTAAAATCCGAAGCGAGATGCAGCAAACCATGCAGGACAACGCCAGCGTTTTCCGCACCGAAGAAACCTTGTCCGCTCAGGTTGAAATTTTAAAAACCCTGTTCGCCCGTTACGAAAACATTGGCATTACCGACCGTGGCGAACGATTCAACACTGACCTGATCGAAGCCATCGAACTTGGATTCCTGCTCGAGAATGCTGAAGCCTTCGTTCACAGCGCCTTGAACCGCCGTGAATCTCGAGGGGCGCACGCCAGGGAAGATTTTAAAGAACGCGACGACGTGAATTTCTTGAAGCACACCATGATTTTTAAGGGTGAAGTTGGCAAACCCGAAATCAAATGGAAAGACGTTGTATTGGGCAAATACGAACCAAAACCCAGAACCTACTAAATGTAGGGGCGCTGCTTGCTGCGCCCTTGCTCGAGCTTGACCATATAATGCACCTTACGGGCATGGTCGCAGTTTCACCCCTACGACCCCAGAAAACCAAGGAGTCCACATGCAGGTCGTTTTTAAAATCCGTCGTTACAATCCCGAAAAAGACAAGAAACCATACTGGGCTGAATACACGCTCGAGGTGGACAAACGAGATCGTATTCTGGACGTGTTGCACCGCATCAAGTGGGAGATGGACGGCACGCTCAGTTTCAGGCGTTCTTGTGGGCACGGCATTTGCGGTTCAGATGCCATGTTAATTAACGGGCGCAACCGTTTGGCGTGCAAAGTGCTGATTGAAGACTTGGGGCAGACGATCACCGTCGAGCCAATTCGTGGGTTGACCGTCGAAAAAGATTTGATTGTGGACATGAAACCGTTTTTCGAGAGTTACGAGGCGGTGCTGCCGTTCTTCATCAACGACGAACCCGCTCCAGCTCGAGAACGTATTCAGAGCGCGGAAGAACACACAGTTTTTGAAGCCAGCACCAAGTGTATTCTTTGCGCGTGTTGCACCACGTCTTGCCCAATTTTCTGGGTGAACGGTCAGTACCTTGGACCTGCCAGCATCGTTCAGGCGCACCGTTTTATTTTTGATTCCCGCGACAAGGGCGGCGCGAAGAGGCTCGAGGTTCTGAATCAGAATACTGGCGTTTGGCGTTGTCGCACGGCGTACAACTGCACCGAGGCTTGCCCGAGGGATATTCCAATCACGGATATTATTGGACAAGTTAAACGTGCGATTTTGTACAGCAATACTTGAATTCGAGAAAAACTTTGAAGGCTCGAGGATTTAGTTCTCGAGCCTTTTTTTGATTTGGTTTTCAATTTGTCAAAGTATGTCGATCCTCGAGAACTCAAATCGTTTTTAAAAGCACAAAACCTGTAGGGTGCGCCATGCGCACCAACGCTTGAAACACGGTGCGCGGGGCGACCATGCCCGTCAGGTGCATCTTATGGTCAAGAAGCGCACCCTACTCGAGCCTTTTTGATTTGGTTTACATTGCCAGTGGCGAGGATTTTGTGAATCTCGAGCGTAAAAACAGGGTTAAAGCTGCCAGCAAGAATGCGGTTGGAAGTCCGAACAATGCGAGTTTTACGGGCTGATTCTCGAACAATATTAAGGACTTATCCAAATTTTCTGGTTGGATATTCCAAAGTTGTTGTGGATTCAAAAATTCGAGGGCAATGTTTTGTTTTCCAGAATTAAATGCACCTGTAACCTGAAATTTTGATGTTGAATTTATGGAGCTAAGGGTCAAATACGTGGGTGTCAGGTGGATTTCCTCAGAATTCAAAACCATGTGAACTGAATTTGGCATAATGTTTGCTCTCAGTTCGTGAAACATATTGCTCGAGAACACATACGCTTGGGTTAAGTGCGTGACTGGCAGAATAACTGCCAATGTCAGAGCACACCAAAAAGCACTTTTCGGTTGGCTCAGTGCCGCAACAATCACACCAAGCACAAGAATGCCAATGCTCAAATAAAGTTGATGTTGGGCGTACAACCAGCTTGCTAGGATTGCCAGAATCACGACGCTCGAGATGCTCAGAATATTTTTGGTCATGCTTGCTCCTTTTAACTCGAGATAGAATTCAAAACCACCAAATGCCCATTTCAATGCTTCCCAGCCGTGCAATTCCTCGAGTTCGGTCAGCATTCCGCGTCCAATCTCGAGTTGCGGTTTTGGGTAATAATTGACAATCCAGCGCAGTAAAGCTCGAGCGATGGCTTTCATGCTTGGCTCGTTTTGAGTGTGATGAGTTGCTGCGGTTTGGTTAGTTGCAGGGCAAAGTTTGTACCGTCAGAGGTTAAACGGTACGCGTGACGTGGCGGTTTGCCTGGCGTACTTGGCTCGAGCCAGGTGCTCTCCAAAAAACCGCTCGCCTCGAGCCGTGCAAGGATGGGGTAGAGCGTGCCTGATTTGAGGTTGGTGCGTTTTGAAAGTTCGTAACCGTGCTGCCAGGTTTGGGGTTGCTCGAGCAGGGTTTGTAAGACATTTTGGGTTTGTGGGCTGGTGTTTGGTTCTCGAGGCATGATTTAGTCTACATATGTAGACTTTGAAAGTCAAGCCGATTACTCTGGTCTGCCAGTACACAACCACTTCATCATGTGTGGGAACGGCGCAACTCCCAATTCCTTGGCGCGTTTGACGTCACTGGTCATACCAAGCCATTGCAGCATCGGAACGCCAAACCCACGACCTTGAGTAAACGTTTCAATCAACGAGTCGCCTCCGCCCTTGTAACCATGGTCGTGGAACACAACGTCCAACGGCATCTCGAGATGCACCGCCGCCGCGTAAGACCAGGCTATCGACATCATCTCCTCTGCTCCGTCACTGCCAGCGTTTAAAGTTGTCTCAAGCCGTTCGAGCGGGGGTTTGACCGCCAAATGACCCGCCTCGTGCAGCAAATCACCAGGGTATTTGAGTTTTGCTTCATCGATCAGCAATGCGCCGCGCTCGAGTTTGATACCAGGTAAAAAACCATCATCTTCAAAGGTTGTGCTTTGAACGTCCAGACCGATCTCGAGCAGGAAATCGACAATTTTGGCGGTGATAGGATTGTGCATACGTTATTGTCGAGGATGAAGTGCGCAGCGTCAAGTTAAGGGTAAATTCCCCATTTGGGCAAACCCATGTCTTCGGGCAGTCCAAGCATCAAATTCATGTTTTGAATCGCTTCGCCAGCCATGCCTTTGACCAAATTATCAATCGCGCCAAAAGCAATAATGCGGTTGGCTCGAGCATCAAATTTCACGCTGACATCGCAACGGTTGCTGCCAGTCACGGATTTGGTTGTCGGCAGGTCGCTCGAGAAATGCACGAATGGCTCATTGGCAAAGGTGTCTTGGTACAGTGCCTCGAGTTGTGCTTGAGAGGTGGTTTCGCTCGGTGTGACGTAACAATTCACCAGAATGCCCCGCGTGAACGGCGCGACCCTGGGTGTAAACGTCACAATGCTTTTCTGACCTGCCCGCTCGAGATTCGCCTCCATTTCTGGGGTATGTTGGTGCGTGCCAGCGACTTTGTAGGCTTTGACGTTTTCGTTGGCTTCGGCAAAACTGAAGGCTTCGCTGTTGCGCCCTCCTCCACTGATGCCAGTCACGCCGTCAACGATCACGCTGCCCGAAATAAGACCAGCTTTTGCCAGTGGCATGAGCGCAATGGTTGCCGCCGTGACAAAACAACCAGGGTTTGCAGTCAAGCTCGAGCCTTTAATTTGGTCACGGGTGAGTTCTGGTAGACCGTAGGCGGCTCTGGCAATCAAATCTGGGTTCGAGTGCGTTTTACCGTACCAACGCTCGTATTCGGCGGCTGGAAGGCGAAAATCGCCACTGAAATCAATGACTTTTTTCCCTGATGCCAAAACTTTGGGCATCAAATCCATTGCCAAACCGTTCGGCAGTGCCAGAAAAATAAAATCAGACTTGCCGATCACCGTGTCTAAATCTTCAAACAACGTCTCGAGCGTGCTGTTCGACCAGCATTTGTTGAACGGCTGCCCTTCAAATTGCCGAGAACTAAAACCCACCAGTTCAACTTCGGGGTGGCTCGAGAGAAGCCTTGAAGCTTCACCGCCACCGTAACCGTTCGCGCCAATAATTCCAACTTTGATTTTACTCACGTCAAAACCTCGAGTTTATTTTAGCCCATCAGGTGATACAGCAAGGCTTTTTGAGCGTGCAATCGGTTTTCGGCTTGGTCAAAGACTTTGGATTTGACGTGCAACGTGGCTTCTTCAACCACTTCCTCGCCGTAATGGGCGGGCAGGCAATGCAAGAAAATACCATCGGACGCAATCAACTCGAGCATCGCGGGGTTGACTTGAAAGCCCGTGAAATCTTTGATTTTGCGTTTCTGGCTGGCTTCGGCTTCTTGTCCCATGCTGACCCAAACATCGGTGTATAAAACATTTGCGCCCTCGGCTGCGGCACGTGGATCGTTGGTCAGTTCGATGCTCGCGCCCATTTTCATTGCCTCGAGCACTACGGCGGCGTTTGGTTCGTACCCTCGTGGCGTGGCGATGGTCAGTTTTGCGCCGGTCAAACCCGCCATGTGAATATGACTGTTCGCCATGTTGTTGCCGTCACCAATATAAGTGATTTTTAAATCTTTGAGGTTGTCAAAATTTTCTTCGATCGTTTCGTAATCGGCAAGCAATTGCACAGGATGCAAATAATCCGAAAGCCCGTTAATGACAGGGACTCTCGAGAATTCCGCCAGCCCTTCAACCGTCGAATGCAGGAAGACCCGAGCCATGATCCCGTCCACCCAACGCTCGAGGTTCATGGCAACGTCACGCACGGGTTCTCGAGTGCCAAGTCCAATGTCGCTCGGCGCAAGGTAAATGGCGTGACCGCCAAGTTGGGTCATGCCGACTTCAAAGGTCGTGCGGGTGCGAAGGCTGGGTTTTTCAAAGATCATGGCGAGCGTTTGCGCCTCGAGCGGTTTTAAACCCTTAAACTCGCCGCGTTTCATGGCGTGCGCGGTGTCCATGACGGCGCGGTACTCGAGCGGGCTGAGGTCGAGGTTGCTTAGAAAATCGCGTCCTTTGAGTGCGGTCATGAAGTGTTCTCCTGTTGGTTTATGCAGGCTCGAGTTTCGTGTCTTTGACGGTTTTCTCGAGGGTCAAACAGGCGCGAGTATACAAGATGCTGCATAAACTTGCAAGAATTCCGAAAACCATGCGCCCGTCGGCTTAGACCACCATCATAAACCCTGCAAGGCTATTGAACGCATCTCGAGCTTCGACAAATTCGTGGCGAAATTGGCTCAGTTTCCCGTTTTGATGCAAAGCTGTTCCAAGTTGCACCGCTTGAGGCGTATCTTGCGCCCAACGATGGATCAAATCATGTGATCTTTCTTTATCGACTCGTAACTCAAATTCGACATGCAGCATGACCAAAATGGTCTCGAGCAAAATATGTTCAGGATGATGAACTCTTATTTTCTTGGAACGCAAATACTGATTCGCCTCCAAAATCTCGAGTGACCCTCCCCAAGCTTCTTTGGAAGCGTATTTCAGTTCTCGAAAGTTCATCATCACCAACGCACCAACACACAACGGACAGGGTTCGGTGGTCGTGTACAAAATCAAATTGCGCGGCTCGAGGTGAGCGCACAAGGGTTCATTTTGTTTTCTGGAAACCAAATGCAAAATCGCATTCATTTCCGCATGAGCCAGTCTTGAATCGTGCAAATACGGTGGCTCGAGGTTGGTTTGCACGATTCGGTTGTGACCCCATGACAGCACCGTTCCAGCCTGATCGGTAATACACGCGCCAATCGGCACTGACCCCGCACGATACGCCAACCAAGCTTGGGTAAAACAGGTTTTCCAGGCAGGTGAAAAACCATCCCAGATCACAAGCCACCACGCAACTCGAGTGCTTGCAAGGCAGGTTTGATCTGCTTGTCTTCGCACCAGGGTTGCTCGAGCGCATTGACCCACTGCACAATTCGACCTTCAGGGCTTGCTTCAAGCTGCTCGAGTTTTGCCAGGTAACACCGACATTGGTCTTCTGCATCTTCAGACAAGAATTTGAGTTACGAGTC
>JANMUC010000239.1:0-8098 GCA_031391225.1 Deinococcales bacterium | reverse complement strand
TCTTATAAATGAACAATTTCAAAGCGACATTGCCTGTGGGCAACGGATCAACTTCTGGTGGGAACATCTGCTCGAGTGTCTTGCTGACTTGCCCAAGGGCTGTTTCAACCACCAATGGATTTCCGCTTCGCATGGATTTAGAAAGCGTAGCGAAAAATGTGAGGTCAAAACGTTCCATCTTCAACACAAAGGCATTGACAGTCTCGAGGCTCGAGGCGCGGTCTGTTTTGGTAGGGGCGAGATCGTGAACACTTAGACCATCACGCCAAACTTCGGGCAGTAACTGACCAAGGGTTTGTTCACCAAAAGCAATCCCCCGAAAAATGGCTTTCCCGTCCAGATTGGGGTCTTTCAAGAGCGCGGCTTGGGTTGTTTCAGGCGTCAAGCCTTCAACAACAGGGTTTGAGCCGCAAGAGGTCATAGAAAAAGCCAGTCCAAGAACAACGATAACGGGGTGAAAAATTGATTTCATAAGTGATGCTCCTTCCTCGAGTCATCTGGCTCGAGTGCTTGAATTTAAATGGCTGGAACGTACTTGACGTTGCTCGAGACATCGTAGGTTGCGCTGTCACCTTTGAAACGAACGGTCATTGGGTTATCGCCGTAAGGCAGGACACCAGCACTTAAACTTGGGTCGGCTGGGGCTGAGAACGGTACGGTGTTGTCGGTTACAGCGTAAACAAACGCGTGGAAATTGATCACGTCATCAGGATCGCCAAACGAACCCAAGAAGATTTTGACTTTCTGCCAAAAGCTCGGCGTGAATGAAGATTGCAGTTGAGAAACGGCTTGCTTGATGCTGCTTGCAGGGTCTGCCAAATTGATCTGACCTTGTTCAATCAGGCTTACCAAGGTTGTCTTGAGCGAAGCCGCCAAGTTGTTCATTAAACCAGTGATGGTGCTGTCAGAAGTCCAATCATCTTCGATGCTGACGGTGATTGCTCCAATGATCTCGGGCATCTGCCCTGCAAGAATGTTTGACAAACCAACACGGTTGAGGTTGGCAAATGACACACCGTTCATAAACGATGGCAGTGTCCGAATCGCTCCACTTCCCAAACCGCTGAAATAATCGCCATTGACGTAACCATTCCAGAAGGTTTGGGTAGAATTGGCGGTGCGGTACTTTGAGCGGAAACCAATCGTGACAAAATACGGTTCGTCACCAAAAAATTCTTGTTTGCCCACGACCTTCAATTGATTCAGTTGAATGAATGCCTTGTTTGAAGGTGGCGGTGGTGGAGGCGGTGGTGGAGGTGGTGGCGGGTCATCACAAATGGGTGGTGGATTGGGGACATCACAATTTGGGATTCTTGGACTGACCCCCGATTGATCCGAGTCGTCCGTACTTGGAGCGGGCAATTGATTGCAACTCGAGAATGCCACAACCAGAGCAGCTAAAAACCACAACATTTTTTTCATCGGTATTCTCCTTTGATTCTTGAGTGGGCGAACAAAAAACTGGTTTTACAAGTCTTAAATTGATCTAAACTCGAGCCTCCTTTCTGCGATCACTGAAAACAGGATGCGCTAGAGGCTGGGATTTTGAAGGGAAAATACTGGGAAACCATTTTGCTGTTTCTCAGACAATTGCCGCAAAAAACTCGAAGCATAAAAAACTGCCAAGGATGTCTTGGCAGTTGGGTGCTCGAGGTTTAGTTTTTGGTTTTAGGGTTGGGTGCAAGGCGCAGAGCTTCGGCAATGAGGAGATGCAGGTGGTGGTGGCGGCGGTGGTGGAGGTGGTGGGGGTTGAAGAATTGGGGTTGCGGGACTGACAAAGGTGTTCCTTGGTCCGGCAAACACTGCACTCAGTGATGAGATGGCAAGTACCGCAGCGACCATCGAAATAAAGCGAATTGACCTCTTCATAACTTCCTCCTGGGTGGCTCGAGATTGCCGTGTGCCTTTATTGGGAAAGCTTACAATTGGGGGTGGGAAAAAACTGGGAAACGCTCAAACCATACGTAACCCCAGCCTTTCCAGACTCTGCCTTAACGAATCGCTTGGCACCAGTCCAAACTCTTCGGAAAGCATTCGCGCATACGCACCGTAAGCTTGGTTTGCCGCCGCCACGCCACCCAGCGCCAAATGCACCCGAATCAAACCCAAATGACTGACCTCCGACAGCGGCTCGAGTTCGATGGCACGGCGGTATGTTTTCAGTGCCTCGCGTGGTTCGGTCTGCTCGAGTTGCTCACCTAAGGTCGCGGCTGCCGCCACGGTTTGCTCGAGGACACGGGTGCGAATCGCCGCCACCCATTCGGTGTTGACCCCAGGCAGAAATTCGCCGTTGTAGACCTCGAGTGTGGCTTGTAATTGCTCAATCTTGCCCGACTCGAGGGCTTGTTGTGCCAGACCAAAATCAAGTTTTGGAGTCAATTGCGGTGCGAGCGAATAAAGTTTGTTCTCGAATGGAAACGCGTTGAAGCTCACGTCTGGGTGTTCGCTCAGGGCGGCGCGTAAACGTCTGGCGGCAACCCGAAAATACTCGTGGTGGCGGTTTTCTATTGATCCATCCCAAAGCGCGTTCATGATCTCCTCTCGGCTTGAAGCGCCGTGCAATGCCACAAAAATCAGCAACTCGCCTGCTTTAGCAAATGGAATCCGAATTGATGTGCCGTTCAAACTGACTTGTAATTTGCCCAAAGTTAAAATCTCGAGTTCAAAATTTGGTTGCGGTGTTGCGGCAATTTCAGGCGTCTCTCGAGTTGGTACATCTTCGACAAAACGCCCAAAGCGCTCGGCAAACCAACCGCGTTCAATGCAGCTTGCGAACAATTCGTGCAATGGTTCGGCATCGACCATCAAAACCTTGTCGTGCGGCATGGCATCAAGGCTGGCAATCAACGTTGCCACCTGTTCAAACTCGAGCGTATTTTCTTGCCGCGCAATTTCTGCCAGGTAAGCTCGAGCGCGAGGTTTGTGGGTGGGTTCTTCGGAAAGGTCCAAGGCTTTGCTGAATTGCTGCTTGGCAACCTCAAGAGCGCCAGCAAAAAAACTGGCAATGCCTTGATAAAAGGCGTAAATGCCTTGAAGGTCGCTGTTCGACTGGACTTCATGACTCAGTCTCTCGAGGATGGCGGTGGCTTGTGTGCCTTTGTTTGAACGCCGCAATGCCTCGCTTTGCTTGAAGTAAATGATTTGCGCCAAAACCTGATCGCCTAGTTTTTTGGCACAGTCAATGCAAGCCTGATAAGTGCTTGTTGCCAGTTCAAATTCTTCTTGCCAGAAGTAAACATCCCCCCGAAGCTCGAGGAAATACGGCAGCAAACGGCTTTGTTCGCGTGTCGCCAGCGAAACCCCCTGTTCGATCAGGGCAAAAGCTTCGCTGGCACGATTTTGCAGGTAACGCAAACTTGCCAGGTCAATCAGCAGCGGCAACGTCCGAACGGGTGTGCCGAGCGCCTCGTACACCTCCATCGCGCGTAAAATCGATTTTTCGCAATCAAACCACTGTCCAAGGCGGTACTGAATCAGTTTTAAGCTGCTGAGGTTGTTGCCCAATTCGCTTAAATTGTCTTGGTCTTCAGCCCAGCCAACGGCTTGCAGCATGACCTCGAGCGCCTGGGGTTGACGGTTTAAACCCATTAACGCATGGGCTTTGAGTCTTAGCAATCCAGAAACATTGGCATTGGGGGTTTGCAATGCCAAACCGTCTTCAGCCAATTTAAGCGTTCGCTCGAGTTGCCCCTCGTGATACGCCAACCTGCCCAACCAGTACAGCACTTGGGTATCGGCTTGACCTTCCGAGCGCAACTTGCGCAACAAAACCTCGCCGTGCGTTCCCTTGCCGGTTTCGATCAGGGCAATGCCCAAAAAACCTTGCAATTTGGCAGGCAGTTGATCGGCTTCAAACGACTCGAGCAACTGCCTGAGCAAGCGAAACTCGGCACGGTCAAACAACATTGGAGCAACCTCGAGCGCCAAATTCAAAGCCTGGGTATTCAGTTGAGCGTTGCGGTAATGCTTTAATGCCCGCATCGGATCGCCCACCGCCTGGGCTTGCCTTCCCGCGTTCAACGACAATTCGGCATGGCGTTCGGGATTGCGTTTCAGTTGGCTTTGCAACACCTCGAGCAGCACTTGCAAGGGTCTGTAGGTTTGATGCCCCAGCGGAGTTAGCGGCAAACCAGTCCTGCGCACCACATTCAACCAACCCGCAGGCAATTGACAACCCAGCCGCGCTGCCGCTTCCTCATTCCAGATTTCACAGACGCTGGCTTCGGACAAAGCAGCCTGTACCGCTTGAGGAAGGCGTTTCAGTGCCTCGAGCATCAAATCGGCGGGATTAAGTTGCAACGACATTCCAGAAGCCACCAGCGCCAAACCAGCCGCCCAACCCTCGAGCGAAGCCTGCACCAAATCTGGATCGTCTGCTACGTTGCGTTCAATCAAATAAGTTCTGGTTTCTGTGCGCGTAAACGCCAAATCTTGAGTGCTGAACAAAAGCGCTTGCCCCTGCGCCACCAACTTGGCGAGCGGCAAGTGTTCCGCGTCATAACCCGCAATCAAAAACCGATGCCCCTCGCTCAAAAAACCCAGCAGACGCTCGAGCCAACGGCTGGCATCAACCCCAAGCACATGCACACCATCCAAGAAAAACCCCAGGTTGTCGTCGCTACGGTTCAGGTCACGCGCCAACAATTGAGCCAAAACATCCGCCGAAGCTGCTTCAACCGCACCTTGCGACCAGTGCTCGAGTGACAATTTTGGTTGCGAAACCCGCAACGCGCCCGCCAAAGAATGCGCCAACGCCACAGGGTCGGCATGGTCTTCGCTCAACTCGAGCCAGACTGCCCTGCGCACATCGGTTCGGGCAAACTGTGCCAGCAAAGTGGTTTTGCCGTAACCAGACGGTGCAATCAAAGCCACCAGTTGCACATCTCCGGCAGCCTCGAGTTGTGAGAGTAACCTTGGACGCTCCAACTCGAACCGCAACTTTTTCGGGATGACTCTCGAGAGGTCATCATTTGCCCTGCCACTTGGCATAAAGACCATCCTATCTTGTTTCTGATAATTCAGAATAAACGTCATGTTCAACCTGTCTGCAAGGCATCCTTTCCGTGATGACTGTGCAAGTTTAGGGTAGCAATTGGCTGGTCACACGGTGGTCACAAAAGGAATACTTTCGATGCTTGTCATGGCAACCTTGAACACTTCAATCAAGCTTCAATTGCGTCATGACTTCGCGCACCATGACCTCAATCGGTAAACCAACATCCAACACAATCGCGTCCTCTGGCGGCTCGAGCGTATTTAACTGAGACTCGAGCAAAATGGCTGGCATAAAATGTTTTCTTGAGTTCATGCGCTGGGCAATCAATTCACGGCTACCATTCAAAAATACGACTTTCACACCTTTGAGATTCGCGGTGAGGGTCTGACGGTAACTGGCTTTTAAAGCCGAACACGCCAACACCAAAGGGCGTTGCTCGAGCAGATGCTGTTCGATCAGGGCATGCAAACACAGCAACCAAGGTTCGCGGTCAGCATCGGTCAACGCCTCACCGCTCGCCATTTTTTGAACATTGCTTGGCGGGTGGTAATCGTCGGCATCGGCAAAAGTCCAATTTAATTCTTGCGCCAACGCCGTGCCAAAGGTGGTTTTTCCAGAACCCGAAACGCCCATGACAATGATGGCTCGAGTCACAACAAACCCTGATTGCTTTTGTTCGCACGCATGATGAAACCCAATATAACCGTTAAACTGCCTTGGTGAACCCGCTGATTCTCGAGCAACCCAGCACCTTTGAACTTGAAATGTTTTTGCAAGAGCACTTGGGCAAGAAAAAATTTGTGCAAATCGCAGGCACTTGTGAAGTCGTTTACGTTGGACGCGCCGCCAGCCTGACCGAAGCGGGCGATTATGTCGTGTTTGTTAAAAGTGACGGCAGCATTCAAGTTCACGGTGCAAAGGGGGTCAAGCCTATCAACTGGCAACCGCGTACCGACGATGTGCGCGTGACCCGCGACGAGGATGACCGTCTGATGCTGCTTGCAGAACGCTTCAAACCCAACGAACTGGTGCAAGTCACCTTCAGAAAAGTTTCAATGGCGTTTTCGCTCGAGCTTCGAGACGAAAAAATGTTCCAACTGCACGGTTCAGAAGCCCAAATGCACGAAGCACTGGCGCAAAATCCAGACACGATAGAACCAGGTTTGCGCGTCCTCGAGCGAGAATTGCTGGTTGGTGTGGGCGGCATTGACTTGTACGCGATGGACAACCTTGGGCGGTATGTAATAGTTGAAGTCAAACGCGCCAAAGCCACGCAAGAAGCCGTGCATCAACTCGAGCGGTACGTGAACGCCGTGCGTGAACAAGTCCCAGGGGAAGTGCGCGGGATTCTGGCAGCACCCAGCATTTCAAACCCTGCCCGCACTGTGCTCGAGAAATTGGGACTCGAGTTTTGCGAGTTGAACGCGTTGCCAGAAGAGAAGAAACCAGTGCCGCAAATGGCGTTGTTTTAAAGCCTCATTTGGTTGCAAAAATAGACCAACTTGGAGCTGATCCGTCTCGGGTTTGCCTCCAACGCGAAAAGTTTACAATATCGGTGTTTAAATAAACTGAACCATCACGGAGCTTGGTTGTGCCTTGACCATTTGTCGTGTAAGTTTCTGTGCGACGAGAACCTGTTTGCTGATTGACTCGACTGCTCACATAAGACCAATCAGAATTTAAGTGTTGATGACCAACCAACTGTGCAAACATGACATGGACAAAAACAATATCGCCACTCGCTAAAAAGTTGTAACAGGCAATCATGTGCCAACCACCATGACCGTTGTGGCTTTCACCACCTTTACCAATATTGATGGTGGTTTTCACCTCGAGACCCTCATTTGCACCTTGATGGATCAGATCAGGATACCGTTGATGATGGTTGTGTTTATACTCAGAGCTTTGATCGATGGCATTGCTCAAAAGATTTGATACCAGCCCAGAAAAATTATTTCCCTGAATAAAAGTTTGAAGTGATTGCCCAAGTTCTAACTGCATATTTTGATTGATTTGATGAACCATCAACTGAGTCCGATTGAAGGCATTCTCGAG
Organism: Deinococcales bacterium; assembly: GCA_031391225.1. Taxonomy (GTDB): domain Bacteria; phylum Deinococcota; class Deinococci; order Deinococcales; family JAAFIG01; genus JANXTZ01. The sequence goes on along the minus strand of JANMUC010000239.1, from coordinate 1,047 downwards.
TTGTTCGTGGGTTAAATCACTTGGCAATGGTACATCACGCCAAAAACGGGACTCGAGTTTTGGGGTGTTGGACAATGCTCGGTTTTCAAAAGCATGAATCATGAAATGACGAAGTGGTAATCCCAGAGCCGTCGAAAGACTCTCGAGCACTTGAATACTAAAATTTTCTTTACCCGTTTCGACACCTGACAAGTACTGATAACTAATACCTGCACTCATTGCAAGGGCTTCTTGAGACAAGCCTTTTTGCTCACGAATTGCTCGAATATATGCTCCTATGATTTTCTGGGCTTGGCTCACTGCTCAGAAGTGTAACCAGCGAGGTGCTTGACAGTCTTTCAACTATAGACGAAAATATGGCTATGGCGTCACTCGAGTTATATCAAGCTGATAGTTTTGCGTGGTTAAAAACCGTCGCTACCAACAGTATTCATGGCGTGTGCAGCGATCCACCATTTGGTATTGTTGAATTCATGCCCCATGAAATGGAAAAAATGCGCTCGGGACGCGGCGGTGTCTGGCGTATTCCCCCGACCATCGGCGGCAGTCAACGCAGTCCATTGCCACGCTTCACAACACTCTCTAAACAAGAGCGCGAACACGTACAAAACTACTTTCAACAATTTGGCGAAGTTCTTTTGCCAGTGCTTGTTCCTGGTTCTCACGTGTTTTTAGCGGGTACACCCATGTTGCAACACTTGGTGCAAACAGGTATGAGCCAAGCTGGTTTTGAAGTCCGAGGTGCAATCATGCGTTTGTACCGAGGTTTCCGAGGCGGAGACCGCCCAAAACTGGCTGAAGAAGAATTTGATGAAGTCTGTGTGACTCCACGGGGGGCTTACGAACCTTGGATGCTGATCCGCAAACCAATTTCGGAAAGAACCGTTGCCCAAAATCTGCGCGTATGGGGTACTGGTGGCTTACGTCGCCTGAATACCGACCAACCACTCCCAGACATTGTTCAAAGCGGTAAAACCCCAACCCTCGAGGAACAGATTAGTGATCACCCGACCTTAAAACCACAACATCTCCTGCGAATCTTGGCGC
>JANMUC010000233.1:0-10323 GCA_031391225.1 Deinococcales bacterium | reverse complement strand
TAAATCAATTCGATTTTTCCTTTATACAGTGCCTTGCAAATACGTTGACGCGCTTCGCGCTTTCACTCCTTTGCAAGGCGCTGCTTGTTTCTGCTCGCAAATTTCAAAATGATTGACAAACTGCGTCAATCATTTTGAAATTTGCTGTAGAACCAAAACCAAATCGTGTAACCCACCTCGAGGACACCAAATACTGCCCAGCGAACGGTTGAGCCTTGTGCGAAATGGCATAATACAAACCACATGTCCACCACCTCGAGCCAGCGCTACCAATTCGTCCGAGAGCTAGGCTCTGGGGCAATGGGGCGCGTCAGCTTGGCTCTGGACAAGGACACAGGGCAGTTTGTGGCGGTCAAACGCCTTCACGAAGCGGTGGCATTGCAAGGCGGTGTGCGGTTGCGCCGCGAGTTCAAATCGCTCGAGCGAATCGAACACGAGAACGTGGTGAAGGTGCTGGGTTTGGGCGAAGAGAACACAATTCCTTTTTTGGTCATGGAATTTGTGCGCGGCACAGATTTAAACGACTGGCTGAAAGAAAGCCCACCGCTCGAGAAACTGATTCATGTCTTTGCTGGTGTTGCCAGTGCACTCTCGGCAGTTCATGCGCAAGGCATCGTTCACCGCGATTTAAAGCCCGAAAACATTCGGGTGACCGAAACAGGTAACGCCAAACTGATGGATTTTGGACTGGCGAAGTCCCTCGAGGGCAGCGTGGCATTGACCAGGGAAGGCGCGGTGGTCGGCACGGTCTTGTACATGGCTCCCGAACAATGCCGAGGGCAGCAACTCGATTACCGTGCCGATTTGTACGCTTTGGGTGCGGTCTTGTTTAGCGCCTTGACGGGGCGAGCACCGTTTACGGGCGAAGGTATCGTGCAAGTCATCATGCAGCACATTCAAGGCACGCCGCCAGCCCCAAAAGATGTCAACCTGAACGTGCCCGAAAGTTTGAACGCGTTGGTGCTTCAGATGCTGGCTAAAAATCCGCTTGACCGTCCACAAAGCGCGTTTGCAGTTAAAGAAGCGCTTCTTGCCTCGCTAGAAGTGAATCTTCAAAACACCGTCGAAATCTCGAGTGAAATTGCCCGAGCCGACGCGATTTTGATTGCGCCATTGATCGGGCGTGATACACAAGTGCTGGCTTTAAACAACTTCCTCGAATCTGAAACGGGCTTGATTGCCGTGACAGGCGATGTTGGCGTGGGCAAAACCAGGTTGTTGCGAGCATTGGGCGAGCGCTTACAAGCCACAGGAATACGACTGGTCATTGCCGAAGCCATTTTTGATGACCCAACACCGTTCGGCACAATCTCGAGGTTGATAGCCAGCTTGGGCAAACACCACAGCGACGTGATTGAAAATTTGTCGGACAATGCCAAAGGTGAACTGGGGCGAATCTCGAGCCGCTTGGGGTTTGTCCCCGCCAGCGCCAGCAACTTGCCGCCAGAAGTCGCACGTTTAAAACTGTTTGAAGCCTTCACCGAACTGCTCGAGCAGATTTCTAAAACCTCAATTTTGGCGTTTGAAAACCTGCATTGGGCGGACTCGAGCACCTTGGAGTTGCTGGCGCACAGCAGTCGCGCCCTCGAGAATGCCAAAATCATTATTTCGTATCGACTCGAGGATTTAGCTGAAAACACCCCGCATCCTAAAGGCTTAAACCCAAAACGAACGATTCATCTCGAGCCACTGTCCGAACCGCTAACCCTAGAGTTATTACGCGCACTTATGGACGACGAACTTGACCCCGCGCTCGAGGTTGAACTGGTTTCACGCGCTGGCGGCAACCCTTGGGTGCTCGAGGAACGCCTGAAAGCCATGCTCGAATCGGGCGCGGTGTACAGACGAGCTGGCGTCTACGAATGGAATCGAAACCTGACCGGCTTGCCCGAAACCTTAAACGACCTGCTCAGCCACCGCATCACCGCGCTGCCACAACCCGCCCTCGAGTTTGCCCGAGCCGCCAGCGTTTTGGGGCGAGCATTCTTGTTCAACGATGCTCGAGCGCTGCTTGACTGGTCAGACGATGCTGCCCTTGACGCGCTCGAGACGCTTGTTCGCGCCAAGCTGGTGATCGAAACCCCAGGCACAAACGGCGAGGGGTTCAGGTTCACGCACCCCAGTTACGCCGAGCTGCTCGGCATCGGCTTGATGAGCCTCAAACGCCGCCGTCTGCACGCCAAAGCCGCCACACTGCTCGAGACTCGAGCCGCACCGCTCGAACTGACCGAACATTATCTCGAGGCAGGCATGTTTGAACAAACCCTACAAAAAGGTTTGGAAGCAGGACTGATTGCCCAAAATACCTTCGCGTACCCACAAGCCGAACGTGCCTACCGCATGGCACTGACCGCCAGCAGCAAACTTGAGCATGAACGCCTTGAGACGATGCGGGTGCGGCATCAACTGGCAGAAGTCTTATCTTTCATGGGACGCAACGACGAAGCCATCAGTTTATGGAAAACTGTCATGGACAGCGCCGAATTGCTCGAAGGTGGATTGGAAGCGTCACTGAACGCTCGAGTCAGCGTTGCCAAAGCCTTAAGATTGCGCGGTTCTTTGGATGAAGCACTGCGCTTGGTGGGCGAACCCAAACGCGAAGAACCCGCGTATGCGGCATTGTGTCTCGAGCAAAGCGCGATTTTACGAGAGCGGCAGGATATTCGGCTGGCGAAACATGCTGGACTCGAGGCGTTAAGTGCTTCCAAGCAAGCAAAGGATTTTGTTGGACAGGCATTGGCAATTTCGAGCTTGGCAGGACTTGAACGTGAACAGGGGCGATTACAACGTTCAGAATATTTGCTCAAGCTGGCAATTCAATTTGCTGATCACTCACAAAACCATCATTTACTTGCCAGTGTTTGGAATGATTTAGGCGCTACACTTCACGGGCAAAATCGCATTACCGAAACAACTTTAGCATGGGAAAGAGCCATAATCTTTGCTGAGAAAATTGGAGATGTTAGGATTGAAATTATTGTTGGTATTAATATTGCCCTAATTGAAATGAATGGTAGTGATTTCATAAAGTCAAAGTGGCGACTTGGTCGTTCTTTAATGCTTATAAAACGCAGTGGATTACTTAATTACCAATCTTATGCAGTATTTAATATTGCAATTTGCGAATATGCCCTTGGTCAACTCGAGCAAGCCAGGACACAACTCGAGCAGATTCATGACCATCAACTCGAGTCATTGGCACGAGGTTGGATCACACGAATCACGCTTGAGCTTGGCGATGGTTTTATTGCTCAATTACCACTTATCGATATTTCTATTGGTGAAGATTTAGAAAATCTACTTCAAGTACAACTTGCACTTTCATTCGGCGATTACACCAAAGCATTTGAATTAACACAAATACCTAAAAGTGATTGGTTTTGGGCGCTTGGACATCTTCATGCGGCTTGGCGAATAGGCAAACAGACATCCGAAATGCTTGAGCTTGTGTTGAATCCACCTAGCAATTATGACGTCATACTTTCACCAGAATTAGCTAAAGAGTATAAGAATTTTGTAGCTTTGGTTTTTGAGGATAATTGGAACAACGAAAAGCGCGATCAACTCTCAAATTTAGTCAAACAATACCAAACTTCAGCAATTGGCATTCTGGCTCGAGATGTTGCCCTGTCATTGATTGAACATGACTAAATCCTTTTCTGGACATTGTTTTGACGCCTAGAACATGGTTTTTTAGACAACCTTGCTAAACTGTTGGTAGAGTCGTTCTCGGGAGGTTCAAACTCATGAAGTTAAGTGGATTTGTTTTAAGTATTTCAGTCTTGGCGTTGATGGTGTCTTGTGGACAAAAATTAACAACCGACGATGCCAATGCGCTCACCAGCGTTGCGCCAAGTGTGGTCGATGCAAGCATTCAAAAAATTGGTGGTGTAGCAGTTGGCGCAAATTCTTCACCCATCAACCTCGAGCCTCTCACAAAACTCCCCACAGTTTTCGCTCAAGCTTTCGCCCCAGAAGTTGCCAGCATTCTTGCCAAAACCAATGCCTCAAATTTACTCACCTCGAGTTTGAGTGCAAGCTTGCAAAACTTAAGGTCTGGTCGGGCGCAGCCGATGCAAACAAGGGCTGGCTCGAGTTGTGGGCAAGATGCAAACCAAGCAGATGCCGATGCCGATGGCATTCCTGATTCGATTATCAATTACCCTTATGACTGTTTATCAAATGGTGTTCAGACCACTGGAACGATCACGGTCAAAGACACTTACACCATTGGCAATGGCGATGGTCCTTACGAAGTGCATATCAAAAAATTGAAAGTTTTGGATGTCAACTCGCAAAGCACAACTTTCAATACTTCGATTACTTTGGACCTTGACCTCGATCTGAAATCAACCACACCACCGTATGCCGTTTCTGAAGCGATTTCGATCACGATTAAACCCGACGACACCAAATCCGAATTTGCAACAGTTGGTTTTACCTCGAGCCTGAAGTACACGCCAGACAACACTTCAAACCCATTTAATGGTCAGGGTAACGTTGATTCAAACTCGAGTTTTAATTTTGCTTACAAACTGACGGACGATACGGGCAAAACGTTCCAAGCGAATAAAACCTTCAAGTTGGCAGTCAATGTGCATCGCAACAAGCCAGGGTGTGCTTCGGGCGATGTGGAAATAGATTCGGGTGACGTTCAGTTCTCCGATGATGCTGGCAATTATGTCAGAACCACGTCGGTGTCTTGCAATTCCTCGGGTTGGACTTGGGAAACCAACGTCAAGTAAAGTACAAATCGCATTTTGGCAGCCTCTCGAGTTTTGGGAGGCTGTTTTCTTGTACTTGTAGCCTTCATGCCTCGAGCGCTATTCTGTTACACCAGCACTTGAAAGGTGGTACTCATGACCATGACCGCACCAGAAAAACCCGTGACAACCAAAACGCAAACGCTGCTTGAGGCTCGAGCGCAGCATATTCCACGTGGTGTTAGTGCTTTAACCCCGCTTTTCGCTGCTCGAGCCGAGGGTGCGAAACTCTGGGATGTCGAAGGGCGCGAATTTATTGATTTCGCGGGTGGTATTGGCGTTTTAAACGTTGGTCACACGCATCAAAAGGTTCAAGCAGCGGTCAGGTCTCAACTCGAGAATTTTACTCACACCTGCTTTCAGGTGGTTGCATACGAGTCTTATGTCAAACTAGCAGAAAAATTGAACGCGCTCGTGCCGCAAAAAGCGGGTCAATCCAACAAAACCTTTTTCGTCAGCACTGGTGCGGAAGCCACCGAAAACGCCATCAAAATTGCCAGGGCTTACACAAACCGTCCTGGGATCATCAGTTTTGACTCGAGCTTTCACGGACGGACGCTCATGGGTATGAGTTTGACGGGCAAGCAAAAACCGTACAAGCAAAACTTTGGACCATTCGCGCCAGAGGTTTACAAAGCACCATTCCCCATGCCGTATCAGGGCATTACCACCAAAGACGCACTTCTTGGACTCGAGCATCTGTTCGACACCCAAGTCGCACCCGAACAGGTCGCGGCAATCATCATTGAACCCGTGCAAGGCGAGGGTGGTTTTAATCCCGCGCCTGCGGCGTTCATGCGCAGTTTGCGCAACATTTGCGATAAGCACGGCATTGTCTTTATTGCCGACGAGATTCAATGCGGTTTTGGACGCACGGGCAAAATGTGGGCGTATGAACACAGCGGGATTATTCCTGATCTCGTAACAATCGCCAAAAGCCTGGCAGGAGGCTTACCACTGGCAGCAATCACCGGACGCAGCGATATCATGGACGCGCCGCATCCTGGGGGCTTGGGCGGCACGTACGCGGGCAACCCGTTGGCATGCGCCGCAGGTTTGGCGGTACTCGAGATTTTTGAGGAAGAGAACATTCTTGAGCAAGCCGTAGCGCAGGGTGAATACCTCGAGCGTGAACTCAAAGCCTTGCAAACCGATTTCCCAATGATCGGTGACGTGCGCGGTCTTGGTGCAATGATGGCGATAGAACTGGTCAAAGACCTTGAGAAGAAAACCCCAGATGCAGACACGGCAACCAAAGTCGTGAATGCCGCTCTCGAGGCTGGGTTGATTATTATTAAAGCTGGAATGCACGGCAATGCGATTCGGATTCTTGTGCCATTAAATGCCAGTCAGTCTGAACTCGAGGCTGGGTTTAAGATTTTGCGCAACGCGTTTGCAACGGTTTACAAGAAGTAATTCAAATCATTTCCCACCAGAATTTTTGAGCATGCACCCGTTAAACTCTCACCCGACTCGCTTCTTGATCCCAAAACGCACCTTGCGGGCGGGATCGCTGAGGCTCGCCACCCTCTCTCGAATTCGACAGAGGGTTCTGTCAAGCACGCGTTATTTGGGTTTTAAAACTCAATTCGGCTCAAAAACTTAGTAATTAAGCTCCCTTCTCTCGATGTTGAGAGAAGGGCTGGGGATGAGAGCAGAGATAAAAGTGGCTCGAGTTTCTACAAAAGGAGATTCTTCATGGCAACCAAGAAAGCTTCAACAAAAACCTCGAGCCTCAGGCATTTTCCATTGATTATCAACGGCAAAGAAATCACGCACGGCACTCAAGATTTGATCGCTCCCGCCACGGGTGAAGTCTTCGCCACCGTTGCGGTCGCCACGGTTAAGGACGTGCAAGATGCGGTCAAAGCGGCAGTCACAGCCCAGAAAGCTTGGGCTGCGCTCTCCCCTGCCGAACGTAGCAACGCCCTCTTAAAATTTGCCGATGCCCTCGAGCAGCACAGCGAAGCACTGGCGAACCTCGAGAGTGAAAACGCGGGCAAACCAATCAAGTTGGCGAAGTACAGCGATATTCCTGTGGCGATTGATAACATTCGGTATTTCGCGGGTGTGCTGCGGCGTATTGAGGGTGTGGGTGCAGGTTCGTACATGGGTGGTTACTCGAGCATGATCGAACGCGTGCCTGTGGGTGTGGTGGCGGCGATCACGCCTTGGAATTATCCGTTTATGATGGCGGCTTGGAAGTTGGGTCCAGCGCTGGCGGCAGGTAACGCGGTGGTCATCAAACCTGCGCCGAACACGCCATGCACCACCATCGAACTGGCTCGAATCGCACTCGAGGCAGGTTTGCCAGCAGGATTGATTAACGTCGTGACAGGTGGCGCTGAAGTTGGCGAAGCAATGGTCACCCACAAAAGCGTGCGCATGGTGACGTTTACGGGCAGCACCCGCACGGGCAGACGAATTGGCGAACTGGCAGGGCTTGGCACCAAACGCGTGACGCTCGAGCTTGGGGGCAAAGCACCGTTTATTGTCTTTGATGATGCGGACATTGAGGCGGCGGTGCAAGGCGCGGTGGCGGGCGCGTTCATCAACGCGGGTCAAGATTGCACCCAAGCTGCACGAATTTACGTTCAGCAAAAAAGTTTTGAGAAATTTCTGAAACGTTTTAAAGCTGTCACCAGAACGATTCGCATGGGCAAACTCGAGTCTGAAAGCACAGACATGGGTCCAATGACCAGCCAAGTTCACCGTGAAAAAGTTCACGGGATGGTGCTGGCAGCTAAAAAACAAAAGATCAAGATTGAACTGGGCGGCGAACTGCCCAAAGGTGCAGGGTTCTACTACCCGCCAACGATTCTGGTGAATGCCCCTCAAAACTCGAGCGTGGTGCAAGACGAGATTTTTGGACCTGTGGTGATCGTGAATTCTTTCAAAGACGAAGCCGAGGCGATAGAACTGGCGAACGACACGATTTACGGACTGGCAGCCAGCGTTTGGACGTTAAACATTCAACGCGCTTTCAGGGTATCCTCTGCGCTCGAGTTTGGCACGGTTTGGGTCAACGATCACCTGCCACTCACCTCTGAGATGCCAACGGGCGGCATGAAAGATTCGGGCGTGGGCAAAGATTTAAGCCATTATGCGCTAGAGGAATACACGATTCCGAAGCACGTTATGTTTGACACTTCGGGCGATGCGCGAAAAGGTTGGCATTTCACGATTTTTGGCGATCAGTAAATATAAGCAACACCAACTCGAGAACGATTTTTACATCGTTCTCGAGCTTTTGTCTTACCCAGTACGTTTTACTGATTTTAAGGTTCTTGACAATTTGGGCAAGGTCGTGGATTTGGGTTTGGGTTTGGCGTTGGTGTTGGAGCTGGTGTTGGAGCTGGGGGTGGGGGTGTGCCAAAGGGTTGAGTGGTGCTGGCAATCAGACTGCGTTTAACGTCCAAAACACTGCTGTCAAAGACTCCAAGCGTTTTGCCAAAGATTTTTAAACGTCCTCCGACACCGACTTGTAAACCAGCAACCACCGAATAATCAAAGGTGTTGGCGGGTAAAGTATACGTGCCATTCAATTCAATGTATGGTTTGACATAAGCATACAGTGTGGCAACGCCGTAAAACGTAAAGCCTCCTTCGGCACGGACAAATGCCGACACGCTCAATCCAGCGCTGGCGGTGATTCCGTCAAGTCCAGTCACGGTAAACGTTGAATCATTGATTGGCGAGAATCCCTGACCTTTCTTCCAAAGCACACCATACGTGCCAGAATAAGTCTGCGTTACATTTAACGAAGCCGTGGCAGTAATGTTGCCGCTAGCACCAATTTTTACAGAGATGTAGGGCTTAATCACCACGGGCAAAGGACCGATCCAAATGACTTTGGTTCCGAAATTGACTTTCGCAATTTCTTTATCCAAACTCACAATGCTCGAGCTACACTTGCCACTGAAACCCAATTTGAGGCTTTCAACTGCCATGATGCCCGCCGAGGCTTGTTTAATCGTGAAAAAACCAAATTTTACCTTCAAGAAAGCTTTTAGGCTCGCCGTCAACGAACCAGTTGCCGTCACCTTATCGCCGGTGGCACTGGTACACATCAGCACCTGGTCAAAAGGAACGTTGACGGTTTTGAGCGTCACGCTGGCTCGAGAACCCAGGCGGTTGTTGAGTTGCTGTGCGTTTAAGGTTGTACCGTCAGCATACTGAATGGACACAACGTCGGCTTGCTCGAGCGGCGTTTCTTGTTCGGAATCGGCATACAAAATCGCTTCGTCAAGGTCGGTTTCTTCGGTGTAAACCATAATGCCGTACGCGCCAAGGTCGTAAGCGAAAGTCACTTTACGCAAAAAACCTTCGGGGGTGACTTGGTTTGGTGGGGCGCTAATCAAATCGCCTGGAACTAAACCTCGAGCGTAAGCACTGCCTGCACTGAACGTGATGGTGCTCATGTCGGGGCTGGCTGCAATCAGTTCACTAATGTTTTGAATGACGCCGCCAACCCGCGTGCCTGGTGCGGGGGCTGTGCCAATCACTTTGGTTCGGGAGTTCAGAATCACTTCTCCTGGTGCAAGTTGCGAATCCAACTGCGTGCCGCAAGCACTGAGCGCGAGTACCAATGTCAGTCCAATCCAAATTTGTTTCATCCCATATCCTCCTGAATTTTTAGATTCATGGTCTTACACTTCGTGGTTCATTTTGAACACTAAAAAACGCTCGAGGCATTGTGCACGAACGCCTCGAAGTAAAACTGGGAAGTTCTTCCTTAATATTGATCTACGCAAAGCAAAGCACTTTTGGATCAATCACTATGGGGAAGTATTAAATCTTAAAGTGAGTACAGTTTTGTGCATTGAACAAGAAAATCGAATACGCAAGTGCGTCAAGCATTTCGTACAAACTTATCCCGAAAAAGACAACAACTTAATTGCACAAAATTCATGCAATCAAATCTTAGGTGCTCGAGGTTGAGTGTTCAGACCAAAGTCGGTGTTCAAGAACGCGAACTTGTTCTAAGATTGTCTGGATATGAACTCTCAAATGACACAATCGCCACTTAAACTCGCCCTGGTTACGCTCGGCTTGCTTTGCTTGGCGGCATGCAATGGTGTCACCCAAGTTCCAGTCACGCCACCTGTGACCGTACCCCCAACCGAACCTGTCACCACACCCGTTGTTGTGACAGACACGGACAGTCATTACAGCCTGACCGTCAGAATCACAAGTGACGATACGGTGCTTACTACTGAAACCAAATACAGTGGCAAAGTTGTGGTCTGGCGACAGAACGAAAAATTTGCGATTCTGGCACTTGATAAAACAAGTGGCGATCAGCTAACAACAGGCAGCGCCACCGAGACACTCGAGCCGAACAAAAAAGTGTTTTCAGGCAGTGGGCAACTGGCAACCATGAGCGGTAGCATTTCAGCCTGGGCTGGAGGCAGTATTTCAGCTTGGGCTGGAGGCAGCATTTCAGCTTGGGCTGGTGGGAAATTCGTACCAATGCCAGAAAATACTGCAAAGTGGCAAAAGATGAATTTACAAGAAGCTCAAACATTGGCAACCAACCTTGAAAAGCAGGGGTTCCTGA
>JANMUC010000230.1:0-6375 GCA_031391225.1 Deinococcales bacterium | reverse complement strand
TCATGGCTCGAGCTTAGGGTTTTAATTGTGAGAGTGGATTTTAGTTTGCTTATCAATCTTTGAGCAAACCCCGCGCCATGACGAGGCGCTGAATACACTTTACTCGAGCCTCAATACTGACAACCCAGTACGTTTTTCAATCGCTCGAGGGGACAGCTTGAAACCCGTCTCGCTCGAGATCACCATGAAACGGCGTTACACCGCAAACCTTAACTTGCCTTACAGCTACGTGGCACCAGGACATCCTGGCGTGGTGGTGATGCGATTCCCAAACTTTATTGGTTTTAACGACATTGGACCCAAAACCCATGCAATGGTCAAAGATGCCATCCTCAAAAAAGCCAAAGCCATCGTGGTTGATATGCGCGGAAACATTGGCGGCGAAGAAACCGAGTGCTCGAGTGCCGCCGCTGCGTTCGTCGCTGGCGGCGTGGAATTCATGGGACAAACCAAATACCTTAAACTGCCCTGGGGCTTTAAAGACGGCAAAACCACGGGCAACGACGCTCGAGATTTACGCAGTTATTCAATCCTGGAGCCTCAATTGTGGAAGGGCAAGATGGCGGTATTGGTCAACCGCAGCACTGCATCCTGCGGCGAAATTTTTGCTTACGCGATTCAACGCGCCAAGCGCGGCAAGGTTGTTGGCGAAACCACTTTGGGCGTGCTGAATACTGCCACGGATTACTTCAGCCTGATCGACCAAAGTGCGGTAGCCATTACGTACTCGAGAACTTTTAATTTGGACGGCTCTCCCCTGCCCGAGCGAATCACGCCCGATGTGATGCTCGAGTTCAACACTAACAAAATTGCCCTGACTGGTAAAGATGAAATGCTCGAGAAAGCCTTGCTGGGGATGGGAGTGAAGTAAGCGCTGGAAGCGAGTTATGACACAATTGCACTGTAGCCAAACTCAACGAAATTCACACTTTTTTTGATTATGCTGCTGTTATGAAAAAACTGTTTACAGCCCTAACGCTTTTGTCCTTGGCAGGTTTGGTGTTGGCACAACAAAACAATCCTTACAAAATAACCACGGTTCTTAAGGGACTCGAGTTTCCGTGGAGCATGGCTTGGTTGCCGAACGGCGACATGCTAATCACTGAACGCCCCGGACGTTTGCGGTTGGTAAAGGACGGTAAACTCGAGGCGAAGTCAATTGGTGGTGTTCCAAATGTTCTCGTGGCTGGGCAGGGCGGGTTGTTGGATGTGGCATTGCATCCAAATTTTGCTCAGAATCGCCTGGTGTACTTGTCTTACTCTCATGGCACCGAATCCGCGAATCGGACTCGGGTGGCTCGAGGGGTTTTTGACGGCTCGAGTCTATCGGATGTTCGCGTGGTCTTTGAAGTCACGCAAGCCAAGCCTGGAACCCAACATTTTGGTTCGAGATTGCAATTTTTACCCGACAACACATTGCTGATATCGACGGGAGATGGTGGCAATCCACCAAACAGCCTCGAAGGTGGTCTGATTCGGTTGCAAGCCCAGAATTTAAACAGTCGCCTTGGCAAGATCAGTCGAATCAACGATGATGGCAGCATTCCCAAGGACAATCCTTTTGTTGGGAAAAACAATATCGATTCGGTGCTTTTTAGTTACGGACACCGCAATATTCAAGGTTTGACATATGACCCGATTACCAAACGCATTTGGGCGACCGAACACGGCTCGAGAGGCGGCGATGAAGTCAATTTGATTGTCAAAGGTGAAAATTTCGGCTGGCCCCTTGCCACGCACAGCAACGAGTATTCAGGACCACCAGTTTCCAAGAATAAATCCTTGCCCGGAATGCTTGATCCCAAATTTCTTTGGACCCCAAGTGTTGCACCGTCCGGTTTGACGGTTTACAACGGCAACAGATTCCCAGCCTGGAAAGGCAATTTGTTCTCTGGTGCTTTGGCAGGCACAGCCATTCATCGGCTCGAGGTCAATGCGGCTGGGACAGTGACCAAAGAACAGATTCTCGAGATGCCCATGCGAATCCGAGATGTTCGCAGTGGACCTGACGGTTTCTTGTATGTCCTCAGCGACGAAGGTGATGGACAATTGATTCGTTTCTCGCCTTAAATCAGATTATTGAAACTCAAGCTCGAGTGGTGGTGTTAGCTACTGTTCACTCGAGCCTCTGCATCGGTTTGTTTATTTCAACTGTTCTGGATTCAAGCCGTGCAAGTCTTTTGGCACAAACAAACCATCTTTACGAATCAGTTCGTCATCGAAGTGAATCTCGCCACCGCCGTATTCTGGGGTTTGAATGAACACCATGTCCCAGTGAACGCTCGAGCGATTGGTGTTGTCGGCAACACCTTCGTAGGCTTGACCTGGGGTGAAATGGAAACTACCCGCAATTTTTTCGTCGAACAAAATGTCGAGCATCGGTTTGGTAACGTAAGGGTTGAATCCGATGGCGAACTCGCCGATGTACCGTGCGCCGTCATCGGAATCTAAAATCTCGTTCAAACGCTTGGTATCGCTGCCTGTGGCGTCGATGATCTTGCCATCTTTAAACTCGAGCGTGATGTCGCTAAATTTCACACCTTGGTAAATGGTTGGCGTGTTGTATTTGATGACGCCGTTCACACTGTCACGAACTGGGGCAGAAAAACATTCGCCGTCGGGAATGTTGCGCTCGCCAGCACAGATGATGGCTTCAAGTCCTTTTATTGAAAACTCGAGGTTCGTGCCAACGCCAGTCAAACGCACCCTTTCGGCTTTGTCCATTCGGGCTTTGAGGGGTTGTTGAGCGGCTTCCATTTTGGCGTAATCGAGGGTGCAAACGTTGAAGTAAAATTCCTCGAAGGCTTCGGTGCTCATACCAGCACTTTGGGCGAAGGCTGGGCTGGGGTAACGCAACACCACCCATTTGGTTTTGTTGACGCGGTGACGGTGAACAGTACCCCAAACTTGTTTTTGGTAGAGCGCCATTTTGTCATTCGGCACGTCTGAACTCTCGAGCGCATTTAAACTGCCGCGAATGCCAATGTAGGCATCCATTTGTTCCATGCGATTCAGTTCCCAACTGGATTGACGTTCGACCATATCGAGGCTGACGTTTTGCAACAATTTGCGCAAAATACGGTTGTTTTTGGTTTCAACAAATGGGATCGCACCTGCGGCAGCGACGCGGTCAATCAGTGCCGACACCATCTCTTCGGGAACATCAAAGGCTTCGATCAAAACGCGTTCCCCAGGTTGCAATTTGGTCGAATGTGCCACCAGAACATCAGCCAATTTTAAAATCCGTGAATCTGCCATAGAACCTCCATTTACTCGAGATCAAATGCTCGAGTTCATTTTTGTTGACCAGGTATTCTCACTGGTTTTGAAACTAAAAAACAGGAATGTGTGTTGCGTTTCAGAGTGCTGTCTAGCTGTCTAGCCAGCGTACTCGAGCTATCTTGCACCTCGAGCGTAACGTAACGACATGAACCTCCCAACCTATCCTTTGCCGAATGAACGCGGGCGCTTCGGGCGCTTTGGTGGACGCTACGTGCCAGAAACGTTGATTCCCGCGCTCGAGGAATTGAGTCAATCTTACGCCGCTGCCAAAGTTGATCCATTATTTTTAAACGAATTTCATGGCATTTTAAGTGAATACGTCGGGCGTCCCTCAAGGTTGTACTTTGCCAAAAACCTGACCGAGCGCCTTGGCGG
The DNA here is from genome assembly GCA_031391225.1 of Deinococcales bacterium. Classification (GTDB taxonomy): domain Bacteria; phylum Deinococcota; class Deinococci; order Deinococcales; family JAAFIG01; genus JANXTZ01. The sequence continues at coordinate 2,718 of JANMUC010000230.1, read as the reverse complement.
CGCAAAAATTTACTTTAAACGCGAAGATTTAAACCACACTGGCGCTCACAAGATCAACAACACGATTGGTCAAGTGCTGCTGGCAAAACGCATGGGCAAAAAACGGATCATTGCCGAAACGGGCGCGGGTCAGCACGGTGTTGCCACTGCAACCGCCTGCGCGTTGTTCGGACTCGAGTGCATCGTTTACCAGGGTGAGGAAGACGTGCGTCGTCAAAGTTTGAATGTTTTTCGCATGAAACTGTTGGGCGCAGAAGTTCGCCCGGTCTCGAGCGGCACCAAAACCCTGAAAGATGCGACCAACGAAGCCATACGCGATTGGGTCACGAATGTCAGAGACACGTTTTACGTGCTCGGTAGCGTGGTTGGACCGCATCCGTACCCTGCAATGGTGCGCGACTTTCAAAGCGTGATCGGTGAGGAAACCAAAGCCCAATTGCTCGAGGTGGAAGGACGCGAAATTCCTGACGCGCTGGTGGCTTGCGTTGGTGGTGGCAGCAACGCGATAGGTTTGTTCGCGCCGTTTGCCTATCTTGACCCCGCCATTCGCCCGCGTTTGATTGGGGTCGAGGCGGCAGGTCACGGCGTCGAATCGGGTTTGCACGCTGCCAGTGTCGCTGGTGGCAAAGTCGGGGTGCTTCACGGCAGCATGATGTACCTTCTCTACGACGAAAACGGACAAATTCAACCCGCCCACAGCATTAGCGCAGGGCTGGATTACCCAGGCATCGGACCCGAGCATAGCTTTTACGCCGAAACTCGAGTTGCCGAATACGTTCCAGCCACCGACACCGAAGCGCTCGAGGGTTTCAAATTATTGTCCGAATGCGAAGGCATTATTCCCGCGCTCGAGACAGCGCACGCGGTGGCATACTTGCGCAAACTCGCGCCAGAAATGGGTAAGGACAAAATTATCGTGGTCAATCTTTCTGGTCGCGGCGACAAAGACGTGAACGAAGCCATGCGCATTTTGGGTGATCTCGAGGGTAAGGGTGCAGCCAATGATTAATCAGTTTTGCCGTAGGGGCGCTGCTTGCCGCGCCCGTGAAAAAATTCCCACCCAAACCGAATCACGCTCGAGGTTCTGCTCATGACCACCCGCATTCAAGACGCTTTCGACCACGCCAAATCCGAAAACCGCGCCGCATTCATCGGGTATTTGCCCGCAGGCTATCCAACCCGCGAATCGTTTCTCGAGCATGCCAAGGTGTTGCTCGAGAGTGCCGATTTGCTCGAGATTGGGTTGCCGTATTCAGACCCACTCGGCGATGGTCCCACGATTCAACGCGCCTCGGAGGTTTCAATATTGGGCGGTATGACGGTTCAGGGGACGTTTGAGCAGGCTCGAGCGCTTCGGGCGATGACCAACAAGCCTCTTTTGATCATGACCTATTACAACCCGATTCTGGCGACAGGCGAGGAATCTTTTATTGCCAGTGCCGTCAAAGCTGGGATTGATGGTCTGATCTTGCCTGATCTTCCACCGGACGAAGCTGATACGCTAATTCCGTTAGCAACCGCCGCAGGACTTAAATTAACTTTTTTGCTTGCGCCAACCAGCACCACAGACCGCATTAAGCTGGTCACGGAACATTGCACAGGTTTTGTCTACGCGGTTTCTGTAACTGGCGTGACCGGCGCTCGAGAAATTGTGCCAACTGAAGTCCCAGATTTGGTCGCTAGAATCAAAGCCATTTCTGATAAACCTGTTGCGGTGGGGTTTGGTGTTGCAGACGCAAAAACCGCTCATGGCATTGCTCAAGTTGCCGATGGCGTGGTAGTGGGCAGCGTTCTGGTTACTCTGGCTGGACGCGGAGATTCGTTGCAAGAAAAAGCCCAGGAGATTCTCGAAGGTTGCAAGCGTTAAACTTAGGGTGATGACTTGGCTCAAACGCCTCAAAATTGGCACAGTTGATGTCTATTCATTGACTGATGGAAAGTTTCGCCTTGATGGCGGCAGTATGTTCGGTACGGTTCCCAAAGTCTTGTGGGAAAAGGTTGCGCCTCCAGACTCGAGCAACCGCATTTCGCTGCGGATTAACCCGCTCTTGATTCAACTGCAGGGCAAAAACATTTTGATTGAAACAGGCATGGACGATAAATCTGGTGACAAGTTCGACGCCATGTTTGCCGTGGATCGTGACGAAACGATTTTTGGTGGTTTGAAACAACTGTCCCTCGAGCCAAAAGACATTGATCTGGTAATCAACACGCATTTGCATTTCGATCACGCGGGACGCAACACCACCACAACCCTCGAGCCGACCTTTAAAAACGCCAGATACGTTGTGCAAAGCCAAGAACTGTACGATGCCACTCACCCGCACGAACGATCTCGAGCTTCGTACAATGCGCACAACTTCATACCGATTCTCGAGGCTGGTTTGTTTGATCTGGTCGAGGGTGAAACTGAGATTTTGCCTGGTTTAAAAGTTTTACCGATTCCAGGGCATAACCTTGGTTCTCAAGCGGTGATGCTCGAGTCTGAAGGTGCAGCTTTGGTGTACGTTGCCGATTTAATCCCGACGTTCAATCACGTTCCCTACCCATACATCATGGGGTTTGATTTGTACCCAGTCACAACGCTCGAGACTCGTAAAAGATTATTTCCAGAGTGGGCGGAACGTGGTTTTGTGATCGCGCCGCCACATGACCCAAACAATGCGTTTGGCAAGTTGAAGGCTCGAGATCGTGGTGGGTTTGATCTCGAGCCAGTTT
>JANMUC010000157.1:0-8311 GCA_031391225.1 Deinococcales bacterium | reverse complement strand
GTGTTGGTACTTACGTTTGGGTCTTGAGCAACCGCAAAACCCCAAAACGCCAAGGCAAAGTGCAACTTGTAGATGCCAGTGGTTGGTTCACTCCATTGCGGAAAAACATGGGCAAAAAGAACTGCGAACTGACCGGGGCTGACATCACCAAAATCACCAGCGCATTCCTCGAGTTTCAGGAAACACCACAATCTAAGATTTTTGAGAACGCCGCGTTTGGGTATTGGAAAATTGTTGTTGAACGCCCATTGCGCTTGCACAGTCAACTGACTTTAAAAGCCATCGAAACCTTGCGTTACGCCTCTGGCGACGAGGACATCCGTGCAGAATTGCACGAACAACTGGGTGATGTGTTGTTTGAAAAACCCGCCTCAGTACGAGCCAAACTCGAGGAGTTACTGAACGATTGGGGCAACGACGAGAGCGAGGATGAGGAGAACGGCAAAAAAGGTTTACCCGAAGCCAAAAAGAAGAAATTGCTGCTCGAGAGCACCTGGACGCACGATGCCGCCCTGCACACCACGGCGTTGCGTTTACGCGAAGAACTTGGTGATGCTCTTGTTGAAGACCACAATATGTTCCGCGAAAAAATAGAAATCGTGTTAAAAAAACTCGAGCTTAAACTCTCGGCAAGCGACCTCAAACAATTGTTACGCGCCGTCAGTTGGCGTGTCGAAACGGCTGCGCCCGTTATTGCCAAAATTCATAAACCAGGCAAAACCGAAGCAAACCCAAAGTACGGACGTTTTGAAACCATTTTGCACGGCAAAAAAACCATTGTCGAATACGAACCCGATGCGGATTTACGCGACACCGAACAAATCTCTTTCCTCGAAGCCCCACCTTCAAGCACGCTTGGCGGGTTGCCCACCGACTACACCAGCAAGCAAGGCATTGAAACCTTCTTTCAGCGCGAGGTATTGCCGTACACCAACGATGCTTGGATTAAAGAAGACGCCACTAAAATTGGCTACGAAATTAGTTTCACACGACATTTTTACCAACCCAAGCCATTGCGGAGTCTCGAGGAAATACGGGCGGATATTCTGGCAATTGAGCAAGAAGCAGATGGGCTGTTGGATGAGTTGTTGGGGCTTGGGGTTAAAGCATGAGCCAACGCACGGTGTTGCTCGAGTCCATTGCAAAAATCACAGCAGATTACCGTGCTGGAGAACTTGCTGCCCCAACTCCAGAGCATATTGACACTTGGGTAAACCAGTTTGATCGTGCCGTACAAGAACCAATTTTGCAAGAATTAAACCATGTTTTCAAGAAAACGTATTTTTCGCGCAAGAAGGTCGAAGAATTTTTAATTTCGCTACTGAATGCAGAAAAACTTGTCGGAGACGATCCATGTGCATTTTGGAAAACAGTTAACTTTCTGAATATTCAAGGTGGTGGCAAAAGTCAGATTGAAATGCTGCACATTTTTGATGGTTTGCTTCAAGCTCAGAGCGGTTATGGGATTGATGAATGCGGTGAAAACTCGAGTATTTTTGTGTACTTGGATGACTTCATTTTTTCGGGCAATCGACTGAGACATGATTTTGAAAACTGGGTTGGCTCAGTTGCACCACAAAATGCCGTAGTTCACATTATTACAATTGGTTTGTATAAGTATGGTAAAAACTATGCCAATCAAAAAATTCTAATGACAATAAAAAAGTTACAAAAAAACATTGTAATAACGTATTGGAACATACTTCCGTTGGAAGATGGTTTTTCAAACACCAACGCTTCAGATGTGTTATGTCCTACTCAAATTCCAAATGAACCGTTGATTCAACAATACGTTCAAGGACTACGATTCGCTCCTAAATTGCGCCAAGCTGGGAATTTGGGCAGTAATGCAATTTTCTCGAGCGATGCAGGTCGGCATGTTCTGGAACAAGAATTCTTAAAAGCTGGCGTCAAAATTCGTGAAATGTGTCCTGATTTGAACAAATATCAACGCCCGCTTGGAAATATGGTTTTAGAATCTTTGGGCTTTGGTTCGCTCATTGTGACGTTTCGCAATTGTCCAAACAACGCACCTCTGGCATTGTGGGCTGGTGATCCTTGGTATCCGTTGTTTCCACGAAAAACCAATTGATTCTTGCAGTAGAATAATTTTTAGCTAGAATATGTAAAAGGTAAAGACTGATGACCCAAGATCAAACCCGCACCTACACCCGCGATGAATGCGTGACTTTTCGGAAAACAGCCGAAGCTTTCGGCGGTCTATCCAACATGGCTCCTGGTTTTCCTGTGCGTGTGAATGGCTTTCGATTCTTGACTTCCGAAGCCCTGTACCAAGCTTGCCGATTTCCACACCTGCCAGAAGTGCAACGCATGATCCTTGCCGAGTACAGCCCAATGACTGCGAAAATGAAAAGCAAACGATTCCGCGACGAATCTCGAGCCGATTGGAATTGGGTGCGTGTCAAAATCATGCGTTGGTGTTTGCGGGTAAAACTGGCGCAAAATTGGCAATCGTTTGGGAATTTATTGCTTTCGACTGCCGATAAACCCATTGTCGAAGAGTCGCGCAAGGACGATTTTTGGGGTGCAAAAATTCAAGACGACCAAACCTTAATGGGTAGAAATGCGTTGGGGCGTTTACTAATGGAGTTGCGCGAAGCCTTAAAAACTGACGTGGACGAAAAACTGCGTTGTGTCGAACCGTTAGACATTTCAGATTTTTTACTAATGGCACAACCCATTGAGCCAATTGGAGCAACCGATAAAACCTCCACCAGGTTCGCAAACGACGTTACGCCTCTGGTTTCTGTACCAAGCTTGGAAGAACAACCACAGCTTTTTGAAGAACCCGTTCTTTTTGCTCGAGCATCTAAACACCGTGCCGAGCAACGGGGCGCGAAGTGATTGCGAACCTCGAGCCGTACAAGGAATACAAAGAATCAGGTTTACCGTGGCTTGGAGAAATTCCAAAACATTGGAATTCACATCCTGGATTTGCGGCTTTTCGTGAAAAGCAAATCAAAAATGTTGGCATGAAAGAAAAAACAGTTCTGTCACTTAGCTATGGAAAAATCATCGTCAAACCTTTAGAAAAATTACATGGTCTGATACCCGATTCATTTGAAACTTACCAAATCGTCAATCGTGGTGACATCATTATCCGCTCGACTGACTTGCAAAACGATTGGACAAGCTTACGGGTAGGTTTGGTGCGTGATCTTGGCATTATTACGTCAGCTTACCTTTGCTTGAGCGCAACAGAAATTTTAGATTCTGAATACGGGTATCAGCTCCTTCATGCTTTTGACTTGATGAAAGTGTTTTATGGCATGGGTTCAGGGTTACGTCAAAACCTGAGTTTTAGTGACTTCAAACGAATGCCTGTTTTCATTCCGCCTCTCGAGGAGCAAGTGGCTATCGTGCGTTTTCTCGAGCATTCCACACTTCGACTCGAGAGTGCCATAAAAGCCAAACGCAAAGTGATTGGGTTGTTGCAAGAACAAAAGCAAGTGATCGTGCATAAAGCCGTCACTCGAGGTTTAGATGCTGGTGTGCCAATGAGAGATTCTGGTGTGGCGTGGTTGGGTGAAATTCCCGCACATTGGGAAATAAAACGCATAAAGTATTTACTCCGCGAAGTTGATAATCGCTCGACAACTGGAAATGAACCATTGCTTTCGTTAAGAATGCACCACGGAATCGTTTTGTTTTCAGAACACTTCACTCGTCCATTTCAAGCTGCTACTTTGGTAGGATTCAAAATTGTTCGTCCTGGTCAATTTGTGGTCAATCGAATGCAAGCGGGCAACGGCGTGATTTTCGCCTCAGCTTTAACTGGTTTAGTAAGTCCAGATTACGCAGTATTTGAACCAATAGGAAACGTGAATGTTGAATTTTTGGGTGAGTTATTTCGTAGTCGTAAAGTTCGAGCAATCTTTCGAGCAGAATCCAAAGGGCTTGGTACAGGTTCATCAGGATTTCTGCGCCTTTACAATGACCGTCTCGGAGCAATTCATGTTCCAGTCCCTCCATACAAAGAACAAGCACGAATAATAGATGGACTCAAAACGGAATTTAACAATTTGGACATTACTATCTCGAGGCTCGAGCGGGAAATAGAACTTTTGCGCGAATACAAAACGCGGTTGGTGGCAGATGTGGTCACGGGTAAATTGGATGTGCGTCAAGCAGCGCAGCATTTACCAGAAGTTATTGCGGACAAACTTGTAGAATTGGATTTGGAAGACGGGGCGGATTTAACAGACATCGAACTCGAGGACAGCAATGAGTGACCGCCCAGAGATTTCTACTCTTGTCAAACGACAAATCTTGTTTGAATCGTGTCATCGGTGTGCGGTGTGCGGGTACGCGCTTTCGATAGAACTGGCGCACATTATTCCGTGGCGTAAAACCCAAGACCACAGTGCAGAAAACCTGATTGCACTGTGTCCAAATTGTCATACGATTGCGGACACGCAAAAATGGAACAGCAAAGACTTTGAAGGGTACAAAAAATTACCTTGGGCGCTTCGTTTAAACGTGCCGCAACCCCGAAGTCCTTGGCAGCAGGCAATGGTGGATGTTGTGTTGGCTCAGGATGTCGATGAACTCGATGACCGTAAAAAAATCCAACTGGTGCATACGTTGGCGGCTTTTGTTGGAACAACCGTAGATGAAGTCAAAATCATTTCAGTTACCCGAAGCAACAGTTCTTTGGTGCGGCTCGAGATGCCACAAGATTCTGCCGAGAAACTGATTTTGGGTTTCCAAGCGCAAGACCCGCGCTTGGCTTCGTTCTTAGATGACTTTGCTCAAGTGCAAGCCATCGTTCGGGTTGATGAAAGAACGCTCACGCGAGAGGGTGAAAACGCACAAGTTCCAGAAACCGTGGCGTTTGGTTTAAACGGTGGGATTAAACTGATCGAAACGGCACGTCCAACACCAGCCAACACACCAGCCGTGACCAACACCAAAGAAAAAGGGTTGGAGGATTTGATTTTTACGTCAATGACCAATTTCGGTTGGGTCGCTGGACAAAATTCGGATTACAACCGCGAATACGCGCTTGACTTGGCGCAATTGGCAAGCTTTCTCGAGGTCAGCCAAGAGGCGACAGCAGTGGCGTTGGGGTTAACGACTCAGGCTTTAAGCCAAGACAACCTCGAACGCCGAAAGTTCTTGGTGCATTTGCAAGGCGAGTTGACACGGCGCGGTGTGATAGACGTGCTGCGAAAAGGTCTGGATCATCAAAAATATCATGTTGACTTGTTTTACGGTTCACCCTCGCCAGAAAATACAAAAGCTGTGGCGCGTCATGCGCTCAATCGGTTCAGCATCACACGACAACTGCATTTCAGCCTCGAGAAAACACGGCGGTCATTGGATTTGGCATTGTTTATCAACGGTTTACCCGTGGCAACGTTTGAACTAAAAAACAACCTGACCAAACAAACCGTAGAAGATGCTGTCGAACAGTACAGACGTGACCGTGACTCTCGAGAGTTACTGTTTTCGTTCGGGCGTTGCGTGGTGCATTTTGCGCTGGACGAAAACGAAGTGCGAATGTGTACCGAATTAAAAGGTTCAAAAGGCAATGCCAAAGATTCATGGTTTTTGCCATTCAACCAAGGTTGGAATTTTGGCGCGGGCAACCCGCCAAATCCGTATGGTTTAAAAACCGATTACTTATGGCGGCGCATTTTAACGCCAGGTGGTCTGACCGATATTCTCGAGCATTACGCGCAAGTCGTCGAAGAAAAAAACGAGAAGACAGGTAAGAAAAAACGAGTCCAGATTTTCCCGCGTTACCATCAGTTGGATGTAGTCCGAAAACTTTTGGCAGATGCGGCTTGGTTTGGAGCGGGCAAGCGCTATTTGATTCAACATTCAGCGGGCAGTGGTAAATCCAATTCCATCGCATGGTTGGCGCATCAGCTTATTGGTTTGCGTAAAGATGGTGCGGATTTGTTCGATTCGATCATTGTGATTACAGATCGGCGCTTGCTGGACAAACAAATTCGGGAAACGATTAAGGGTTTCACGCAAGTTTCAGCCATTGTAGGGGCGGTGCGCGAAGGTGACAGTCAATCAAAAACACAGCAACTGGCAAAATTCTTAAAAGATGGCAAGAAAATTATTATTTCCACCGTCCAGACTTTTCCTTTCGTGCTTGACCGCATTGGCGAAGAACACCGTGGGAAACACTTTGCAATCATTATTGACGAGGCACACTCGAGCCAAGGTGGGCGCACCGCCGCCGCCATGAGCATGGCGCTGGGCGAAGACCATGCGGAAAACGATGAAACGCTTGAAGATAAAATCAATAAAATTATTGAATCACGAAAATTCCTGCCCAACTCGAGTTACTTTGCGTTTACGGCAACACCAAAAGCCAAAACCCTCGAGATGTTCGGCGCTCCGTACAAAGTTGGCAACGACGTAAAACATCGCCCTTTCCACAGTTACAGCATGAAACAAGCAACCCAAGAAGGCTTTATTTTAGACGTGTTAAAGCATTACACTCCCGTAGAAAGTTATTATCGTCTGGCAAAAACCATCGAGGGCGATCCCGAATATGATGTCAAAAAAGCCCATAAGAAATTACGGGTGTACGTCGAATCGCACAGCAAAGCCATTCGTGACAAAGCCGAAATCATGGTCGATCATTTCCTCGAGCAAGTGATCGGACAGAACAAAATCGGTGGGCAAGCTCGAGCAATGGTGGTCACGGGCAGTGTTCAACGTGCCATCGAGTATTTCTTTGCTTTTAGAGCGTACTTGACCGAATTAAAAAGCCCGTATAAACCCATCGTGGCATTCTCGGGTGAACATGAATATAAGGGCGAAAAAGTAACCGAAGCGAAACTCAACGGTTTTCCAAGCCGTGAAATTGAAGACAGAATCCAGGAAGACCCGTACCGTTTCTTAATTTGCGCTGAAAAATTTCAAACAGGTTATGACGAGCCTTTACTGCACACCATGTACGTGGACAAAGCGCTCTCGAGCATCAAAGCAGTCCAGACCCTCTCAAGGTTAAATCGGGCGCATCCCAAAAAGCATGATGTATTTGTGATGGATTTTCAGAATGACATTGAAACCATCACCAAAGCCTTCGCTGACTATTACCGCACCACGGTATTGAGCGAAGAAACAGATGCCAACAAATTACATGTCTTAAAGTCAGAATTAAACAACGCTCAGGTCTACACCCTCGAGCAAATCACCGAATTTGTAGAATTGTATTTGGCTGGTGCTGAACGCGACAAGCTCGACCCTATCTTAGATGCTTGTGTTGCCATTTACACCGAAGACTTAGATGAAGATGGGCAAGTGAAATTTAAGGGCAAAGCCAAAGCCTTTGTTCGCAATTACGATTTCCTTTCCACCATTCTGCCTTATGGAGTGCAGGATTGGGAAAAACTCTCGATTTTTCTCAATTTCTTAATTCCCAAATTACCAGCGCCAAAAGAAGAAGACCTCTCTAAAGGCATTCTCGAATCCATAGACATGGACAGCTACCGCGCTGAGAAAAAAGCGGCACTTGCCATTGCCATGCCAGACACAGATGCAGAAATCGCACCTGCCCCAACATCAGGCGGAGGGCAAAAATCTGATCCAGCATTGGATAAACTCTCAAACATTGTTAAGACTTTCAACGACTTGTACGGCAGTTTATTCACGGATTTAGAACGCATGGGGCAACGCATTAGTGGTGAAATTCCAATTCGAGTTGCGGCTGACCAGGCATACCAATATGCCAAGAAAAACTCGGATCGCCAAAATGCCCGAATTGAACATGATAAAGCCCTTCAACGTGTCATTACTTCCCTTTTTAAAGACGATGCACAGCTTTTCAAGCAATTTCAGGACAATGAATCATTCCGCCATTGGCTCACCAATACAATTTTTGATATGACTTATGACGAGTAGCAGCCAAAATTCATTCTCGAAATAAGATTCATCAAGAGTCATGTCTTTGGGAAGCGCACCGTCATTTTTGGCGTGATAAAAACCCTCACACCATTGGAAAGCTCGAAGCGCGGTTCGGTTGGTCTATTCCCAACTCCGGCGGCGCGAAGCACGCCTTTAACCCAAGTGCCTTCGTGCATAAACTCGAGCGTTTCCCAGCCGTTCAATCGCTTGCCGAGCAAGGTCATCACGGGTCGTCCGTCCATTAAGAACACTTTCAAACGCCCTTGATCTCGAGCACGGGTCGGTTTGGTAGGTTGCTGGAATCGCTCGAGAAGTTGCTGTCCTGGGGAAAGTTTGCGTTTGCTGGCTAGAAATTCTGGCAAATCTGCCAAACGCTTTGGTCTTGCAACCGAATTCGGATAAAAGAAAAACCCGATTT
>JANMUC010000139.1:0-3289 GCA_031391225.1 Deinococcales bacterium | reverse complement strand
GGGGTGTAGGCGCGGTTGAAGAGTTTAGAACCCGTTGGGTCTGAAAGTGTAAAGGTTGTGGTCAGGGTCGCAGTTTTACCGTACAGCTCGTCGCCGTAATAGGTTTTGCGATCCCTGGAGTTGGCGTAATCGTTGCGGTTGATTTCTGGGCTGAAGACTTCGACTGAAGTCTGACGACCTGCCGCACCTGCTGGCACATTGATGCGGTAATCTTCAGCACCGATTTTCCAACCGACTTGACGACCGACGCTGGCGAGTGGCAAGTAAATGCTTTGCCCTGTGCCTTTGGGAGCATTCAGGGTTGTACCGTCAGGAACTTTTGGTGTGGTTGGTGCTGGGGTGATGGCGGGCTTGGTTGGTGTTGGCGCAGGCTTGGTTGGCGTGGCGGCTGGTTTGGTCGGGGCAGGAGCTGGCTTGACCGGAGTTGGAGCTGGTTTAACTGGTGTTGGGGCTGGTTTAACTGGAGCCGGTGCCGGTTTTGTTGGCGTCGGTGCGGGTTTGGTCGGGGCAGGAGCTGGCTTCGTTGGTACTGGAGCTGGCGTTGGAGTCGCTGGTGCGCCAATGGGTCGTGGTTTGGCTGGCACAACCGGTTTGGGTTTTGTGGTTTGCGCAAACGCGAACGCACCAAACACCACAAGACCTGCCAGCAAGCCTCGAGCAACCACATTTCTGTGTTGACTCGAGCTTGCGACACTGAGATTGCGGGTGGGGAATAAAGCTTTGATTCGTGCCGCCAAATTGCGGCGAAGAGCGCTTGCGCGGTTCATCGTGTCACCTCGTCGCTTGTACGGCTTGTTTCAAAACCTGGAAACGCGCCGAGCAGAATTTCTTCATAGTCAATATCGGGGTCGGTTAGCACTTGATCTGGTGGCAAGGCGGTAAAGATGGCGTACGTGATTTTATAGGTTCCTGCTGGAATTGTACCCGGGATGATAATGGTCTTGCCATCTTTGCTCAGTTCAAATTTCACAGCCTGACCAGCCGCGTCGGTGATCGTGATTGGACCACGTTCCGCGCTGCCGTTCGGCATTGGGTCGGTGATCGAGAGGTTGTTGACCGCTTTCTCGAGCGTGATCTGTTCATTCACGGCGTAACCAGCACCGCCTTGGACCAAGGACTTGTTCAGGGTCACAGGACCGCGTTGCACGGTGGTCGAACGGGCTTTGACGGCTGCGGCGCTCGGCTCGAGCAACAAGAAGTCTTCGTTGATGATGCCGCCCGCGTCATTGGTACGAACATAACGTGTGCCTGGCGCACCCTGATCGTCTGGTACGTGCTTGACTGGGTACGGCGCGGTGATTGGGTCAAGTCGGATCGCGTACACACCAGGGGTAATCTCTGGAATGCTGTAATTGCCATTCGCGTCGGTCACAGCAAAGCGACCATCACTTAAGTAAACTCGAGCGCCCGGTAACGGTGCATCAATGCCAGCGGTGTAGTTGTTGTCGTTGTTGCGGTCGAAATACACTCGACCGACAATCACGTTCGGTGTTTGGAAGACGCCAAGGTTGACTTTGACGGCGGCAACAGCCGTGTCAGAGTTGACTTCTGCCGTTCCAATGCCACTTCCTGCCGAGGCGTTGGCTTTGGCTTTGTTGATCAAAGCATTGCTGGTTGAAGCATTTGGTGTCACGACGGTGCTCAGACGCAAACTCAGGCTTTGACCAGGCTCGAGTTTGATGGTGGCGGGCAAGGTGTAGGTCAGAACTTTACGGTCTTTGTCTACGCCTGTGCCGTCCGTTACGGTTGGTTCATCCAACTTGAAGCTCGAGTTGACCAGGCTGCTCGAGCCTGGGACATACACCAGACCCAGTGGCAGGGTGTCGGTGATCTTGAGGTTGTTGAGGGTCACAACGCCGTCGTTGGTGATCTTGATCTGGTAGCGCAAGGTGCTGCCGACCATGACCTCTGGTCGTTGTTGATCGGCTGGAATGACCGTATCGCCTTGGACCACGTTCTTGGCAATGGCAATGCTTGGTTTGATCAGACCGACTGGCAGGGCGTCAACCGTGCCTCCTGTTGGGATCGTAACCGTTTGTGGATTGCGTTCTGGCGTGGTTGTGACGTAACCGGCTGGCGGGGTGACGATCACTTGAACTGGTCCGGCAGGCAGTGTTGGGAAGCTGTATTTGCCGTTTGCATCGGTGGTGGTCGTGGTGGGTTGGATGCCTGCGGTCACTGGATCAGAGTCAATGTCGTTGCCCGCAGCATCTTTAATCGTGACGGTTGCACCAGCAATACCTGGTTCGGTTGGTTGTTGGGTCTTGTCGCCGTTCTTGTCTTCAAAGACCACACCGTTCAAGCCACCCTTACCTTGGAAGCCGACTGGTGTTGCCGTTGCGGCTTGTCCTGCGGTCACAGGCACGGTTTGCGGATTGTTGCCCGTGGTCAAGACCGTACCATCAGGCTTGGTCACAACAACTTGGTTATTGCCAACAGGAACATTTGGCACGCTGTAATTGCCGTCTTTGTCGGTCAGAACCGTAATGGTCTTGCCGTCTGGCGTGGTGACGGTCACCGTTGCCCCAGGAATGCCTGGTTCATTTGGGTCTTGTTTGCCGTCGCCGTTAAGGTCGTTAAAGACTTTGCCATTGATCGTGCCCAGCGGTTGGTAACCGACTGGTGTTGCCGCGACGCTCGAGCCAGCAGGCACGGTGACGGGTTGTGGATCGTTGTTGGTGGTCAGTTTTGTGCCCGTTGGGTCGGTCACGTTGATCGTGCCTGGACCCGCCGGTGCGTTCGGAATGCTGTACGTGCCATCGGTATTGGACTTGACCACAATTGGCGTGCCGCCCGTTGGGGTCAGGGTCACATCAATACCTGGAATGCCTGTTTCACCATTGTTCTGGATGCCGTCGCCGTTGGTGTCGTTGAAGACCACACCCGTGACCGTACCCGTGACCGGTGCTTGTTCGGCAAAGCGGTAATTGGTGGCGTTCGTACCGATTGGCAGGACAATGTTGGCGAATTGGTCATTGCTGATCGTGCTGGCAATGCTGCCGTCGGTGTCTTTACCGTCAATGAAGCTGGCGGGTTGGGTTTCCTTGACCGTGTACGTGCCCGAGACCAAATCGCCGAACTTCCAGTCACCGTTTGCGTCGGTGGTCGTGGTCTGGCTGACTGGGTTGTTGTTGGCATCTTTGCCCGTCAAGGTTACGGCAACACCTGCAATGCCTGTTTCACCTGCGTCTTTGATGCCGTTGTTGTTGGTGTCGTTAAAGACCAAGCCCGCGATGCTCGAGGGTGTGTCACCGAACAAGACCGTTGTTGGGTTACCGTTGCGCACGTC
>JANMUC010000080.1:0-1890 GCA_031391225.1 Deinococcales bacterium | reverse complement strand
TTTTATTAGTATTTTTGATCTACAATTAGAGCTTGATATTGAATTTTTAACAAGATTTGCCTGATTAAAAATTAGGTCAAAAGATTTTTCACTTTTTGTTTCTATATTGATATAACCATCAAAACCATCGTTTTGAATCCTGTTAAAGATTTTTTTTGCATCTTTAACAGTGTATTTTAAATTTACATTTTCCACCAAGAGAATTTTACTAGAAATTAAGCTAAATTTAACAGGAATTTTTTTTGTGTTAACTAACTTTTCTCTTGGAAGAAAAAAATGAATACTAGATATGAAAATTAAAAAAATAAACCCCAGGCTTAAAACGGAATAAAGTAATTTTCGCACTAATTCACAACCAATCTGGAATTATGCTAGGTTAATTTAGTTTTTAGTTAAAATTCACCTAGCATAATTGTTAGTGCAACTTAAAAAGTTGCCCCAAGTGCATACTTGCGTTCTGTTTTACGATAGTATGAAGTCCGCATACCAGCATAGCCAGCATTAACACCATTTCTTTGAAAAGCATAGTATTGATATTCTGTCCAAGTGCTATAAAAAGCATCGCGGAAAATATTTGCCCTTTGAAGTGGCTGTAGGTATCGTGAAACAGTTTGAGCAGTAGCACAAGATTTTTCAACACCAATTCCTATACTCCAAGGGACTGCAATCCCAACACTATCAGACAATGCCAGGCGACAATTGTCAGTATAGGTTGTACTAATTGTAAAAGCTGTTATTGCTGACGAGTTATGTAATTGAGCATCGTATACATCATCTTCTGTTTGTGTAGTTACAAGATTAACCCTGTCAACAGAAGTCATGACTAATTGGCAAGTAGCATTAAACGTGCTACAACTGCCACCACCCGTTCCAGGGTCTACTACTGGATCACTGCCACCGCCGCCACCACCTGCACCATACTCACTTTTCAATTCGTCCATACCAATGGCTACCACCGCTTGGTGCTTGCCGCTCGAGGCGAGTGCGGGAAACCATGCGCCTTGTGACAGGGCAAGCGTGCTGGCGAGTGCGATGCGTAAGATTCTGCTCAATGTTTTCATTGTGCCTCCTGGGTTTAAGCCACAGATTTTGGTTTATGAAGTCTGTGTGAACAAACCCTAACCTGATTTTTATGATACGTCAACAATCAGAAGTGAGTAGTACAATACGAAGTATTCTTTGTTTGACAAGTCTGTACTGAATCTAATATTGCAGGGTTTTTAGGAATTCTGGTTAAATCTCGAGATTTTCAAAACCGAAACCGATTTTAATTTTTGAGAATCCTAAAATGTAACCAGAAAACCACGCAAAACTTTGGGTTTGCAACCAAACAGCCTCGAGCAAAGACCAAAGGTGCTCGAGATACCACAGGCTCGAGTATTTCCGCAAAGATTAAACTCGAGCCGCAATCAATTCCTGGAACTTCACAAAGGCTTGGGCGGTGACTTCGACATCCGCCAGTGCTCGGTGTCGTCCGTTGGGAACAAGTCCCAACCTCGAGCACACGGCGTCAAGATTGTGGCTTCGTTCGCGGGGAAAAACGCGTCTTGAAAGTTCAACGGTGCAGATCGCGTGTTTGGGCGGACTGAGGTTTAAACGCTGCGCATTTTCGCGGATAAAGCCCATGTCAAAACTGGCATTGTGGGCGACGAGTTGCCGCCCGGCAATAAATTCGAGAAAGCCTGGCAGCGCGGTTTGAATGCTTGGCGCGTCGCGCACCATGCTGTCGCGGATACCGTTGATGCGGGTGATAAAGTAAGGGATGCTGCGCCCAGGGTTAACAAGCGTGTGAAAGATTTCGCCGGTCAGCATGCCGTCCTCGACGACCATTGCGCCAATCTCGAGGATGGCGTCTTGGGCAGGGGATAAGCCTGTGGTTTCGAGGTCAAA
>JANMUC010000046.1:0-1341 GCA_031391225.1 Deinococcales bacterium | reverse complement strand
CTGGCGCAAAATCCGCTCGAGGGTCAAATTGAAATCGAACGTGCGGAAGTCCTGCCCGAATTGATTGACCTCGCACCGCGCAATGACCGCGCCTACCAAGACCGTGGTTCGTCAAATGACCGTCGTCCAAGGGAAGGCGGCTATCAAAGCGGTGGAAGCCGTGGCGGATACCGTGGCAACCGTGATTCCAACTCGAGCACGAGCACATCATCTCAAGGCTCTGGCGGGGCACCGCGTGAAGGTGGCGCGTCTCGAGATGCCAACCGTGGACCGTACAAGCCACAACGCAAGCGTTACTAAATTTCAAATTATTTCGTTCGACCCACTTCTTTCTTTAGGAAGTGGGTTTTTTAAACTCGAACCTTGATGGATTGCGCTGGTTTTGCACCAACACAAGCTCGAGCATCTGACAGGATGAATAAATGCGAACCAAACTGATGAACCAAACTCAAATCGAAGCACTGGTGGATTTGCTGGTACTTGCCACCACCATTGATCTGTCCTTCTCGAGCATCGAAACCGAAACCCTCGAGAAGAATTTAAGCACCGCACCTTGGAAATCACTGATCAGCCTCTCGAGTTACATCAACGCGTCGTTTGCTCGGGTGAGGGCTTTGAACAAGCTGGCGGAAAAAGAAAAATACTTGCACGAATTGTGCTTGCAGTTTGACGAGGATCAAATGCGGCGCGATGCGTTTATGGAAATTGAAACGGTTCTGAAATCGGATGGTTTGGTGATCCGTGAAAGCGTGTTTTTAGAGATGGTCAAGCACGAATTTTACTTGGTATGAATCGAAGCAGAGGGCATAGAATTTAGGCACTCTGGAAAATCAAACCCGAAAAATTGCGTTCAACACATGTGCGTTCCAACGTAGGGGCTAGGCATGCCTCGCCCCTACAGCACAATGATTTTTGAATATACGACTCGATTCTTGAATCGATTTTTTTGGTCAACTGCATAAGTCCTAAGCAAAAACCCTGATTTCTGCTCAACTCAGCACAACAAAGCTCGAGAAGTCGTTATTGGCTTCTCGAGCTTTGTTAATTGCTATCTGCTTTACATGTTTTCGATTAACGCATCACCAAACTCGCTGCATTTAAGCAACGTCGCACCTTCCATCAAACGGTGAAAGTCGTAGGTCACGCGTTTTTGCCCAATGGTTTTGGAAAGGCTCGAGAGGATCAAATCTGCTGCCTCATTCCAACCAAAGAACCTGAACATCATCTCACCGCTCAAAATCACGCTCGAGGGATTGACCTTGTCCTGTCCAGCGTACTTGGGCGCTGTACCGTGGGTGGCTTCAAAAACCGCATGACCCGAAATGTAATTGATGTTCGCAC
>JANMUC010000015.1:0-2909 GCA_031391225.1 Deinococcales bacterium | reverse complement strand
CCCTGTTCTCGGTTGAACTCGAAGCGGCAACTTTTACAAACTGGAGTATTCTGAAGAGATGAATCCCGTCATGCAAAGTCTGAACGTCTTTGAATTGCTTTTAAAACCTCAAAAATATTATGCCCAAATGCTGAGCAGTCGTTTGTTCCCTTGGTTGACGCTTATTTTAGGACCACTGGTGTTCGGGTTGGCATTGTCCCTCCTGACGCGCAATTACTACTCGAGGCTCGAGAAAGGCTCGCAAATCTTGGGCGTTCTGGTGGCTCAAGGATTCTTAACGCGTTTGATGTTTTACCTTGCCGCTTGCATCATTTTGATGCTGATAGCAGGTTATGACTCCGAACCATTTCGGGTGCTGGCATTCTCGAGTTCAATCGTGCTTTTTTGGTCGGTGCTGCTGTTGATTTACGCAGCGTTATTCCCGATTCACGTCGAGTTCCCCAATTCGGTTGGCGTACAAATTGTCACCCGCATGGATGACCGCCTCGACGCCTTTCAGATGCTCAGTTTGCACCCTGCCATCGGTATTTTCACGTATTCCACCCTGGCAGTTTTTGTTGCACAGTGCGCTTGGTCGTACTTTGGTTTGCTCGAGACTGGCGCAAATTCAACCAATGCTCGAGCTGCGATTGTGTTTTGTATTTTGGGTGCAATGTTTTGCAGCATTCTTGGCTTGTTTGTTCCTGCGTTCACTTCAGGAATTCGTTAAGGTTTGGTAGGGTGCGCCGTGCGCACCAGCGTTCAAAAACCCTTGATGCGCGAGGCGCACCTTACTTTTCTGGTTTGTGAATGGCTTGCAATCCCGCACTGATCGCCCCCTCAACATCCAAGTCCATCCTATCCCCGATCATCAGCGTCTCTCGAGGTTCAACCCCAAGTCTTTCGCAAGCAATCTGAAAAATGCGCGGGTTCGGTTTAGCAATCGCAACATCTGCATCGCCAGAAACAAGAATGGTTTGAAAATGATGCTCGAGCTTGACGGCTTTGATTGCGGCACGTTGCAGGTCGCTCGGACCGTTGGTGATGATTGCTTTGGGCAGATCACGAAAATACTCGAGCGTCTCGAGGGCATTTGGTAAAAGTTCCATCTGAGCAGCGTAATCTCGAATGAATTCTTGGCAAACCTCGAGCACATTGCCTTTTGGGGTCATCTCGAGTGCTGCCAGGGTTTTGATGGTCGCGGATGAGAGGGTGACCTGTTCGGGCGCGTACTCGAAAGAACGAAACGTCGCGCTTATTTCTTGCAGCATTACAGGTGAAAAATCTTCGAGTCCCAATTGCAAATTCATGCGCATCGAAAGCGCGTTCAGGTCGCCGCGAAACCTGGCGAGTGTGCCGTCAAAGTCAAAACAAATCGCCTGAATCACGATTGCACCATCAGCGTTTTTGCTCGCTCGAGAATGGCATCAAACATTTCAACCGTCAATTTTCCGGTCAGCGTGTTTTGTTGCGAGACATGATACGAGTCAAGCAGCATTTTTCCGTCGGGCAGAACATACTCGAGCGCGTGACAGAAAGGATGTCTGGACTTTTGAAGTTTGTAAAACTCGAGCATCGTGTCGTGCGCGATCTTCCCGAGCGCCAGAATCACGCGCACGTTTGGCAGCATCCCTAGTTCTTGGATTAACCACGGTCTGCAATTTTGCAACTCGAGCGTCGTGGGTTTGTTGTCGGGCGGGGCGCAACGACCTGCGGCAGTGATGTACAAATCCTTCAGCTCGAGTCTGTCCTCAAGATTAATTGACACTGCGCTTGAGGCAAACCCCGCGCGGTGAAGTGCGGGGTACAAAAAATTTCCGCTCGAGTCTCCTGTGAACATCCTTCCCGTGCGGTTGCTGCCGTGCGCACCTGGAGCAAGTCCAAGGATGAGCACTCGAGCCTTGGCATCACCAAAGCCTGGAACGGGTTGTGCCCAGTACGTTTGGTTTTTGTACGCCGCCCGCTTTTCGCGTCCAACCTGCTCGCGCCACTCAACCAACCTAGGGCATTTGGTACAAGCAATCAATTTGCAATTAAGTTCAGTTAAACCCATAAAAAAGTTTAACTCGAGCACCACGTCTGGAGCGGTACTCGAGTCTCAATGTGAAATTTAACCATCGGCTTTTGAAAAGCTCGCTATACTAATCTTGTTCATCCCTCCTGGGTGCAACGGTATGCGATTAACGTACCGTTGCACTTTTTTAAGCACTTTTTAAGCGCTTTTCGGCAGGCTTTCGGTTTAGGCGCTTTGCGGTAAGCGTTCTGAAAGTTCTCGGTGCGTGCGGCGCAATTCGCTGTAGAGTTTGCGTTTGTCATCTTGCGAGATGCGTTGCCAGTTTTGACGGTGAATAATGCGTTTCAAAGCGTTTTCGCCACCTGGGAGTTCACGTACACTGCGAATCAATTCTGCTAGAAGTTTGTCTGGATTTGGGGCTGGCATTCTCGAGATGTTTGAATCGGTTGTAATAACTTCAGCGCTAACTGGCGTTTGCGGTGCAACAAATTTCCGAGGTTCGAGCGAACGTAACACACTGACAGGTTCGCTTGAAACTGCCCAATCTGGCAACATCGGATGCTCGAGGATTCTGGCTGTGTTCTCGTCGTAATCGACCCAAACAGCATTGATGCGTTCCAAGGTACGTCCGATGCCAAATTTGCTGGCGGCTCGAGTCAGGCTTTCGTTCAAGGCATCTTTCCAGTTGGTGGCGCGTTCCGAAACGTCCTCTTTGCTGACCCCAAGCACCGAGAGCTTACATTTGGCTTGACCGCTCGGGTGGGTTTCGTAACTGTCCGACCAGCCGCTCGCCCCAAGGACAGCATCAAGGCGGTCAATCACGGCTCGGGCGGACAGCACGGGGCGCACCAAGGCACGGCGAGCGTCTTTGGAAATGGTTTCGATCTTCCAGTCAATTTCTGAAGCGGGAAATGGC
>JANMUC010000001.1:0-8025 GCA_031391225.1 Deinococcales bacterium | reverse complement strand
TTGCCTCCTTGGGACGTGTTTCCAACGATGTCCTTCGTTGCAAAGCGAACTCGAGGTTCAGGCAGCGACCCAGCCCCGTCAGGTGGCGTAGTGGGGTCAAGAAGCCGTTCGGACTTTTTTGGAAACGAGAACAGCACAACGATCTAGCTATCGGACGATCTCGAGGATCAAGGTGCGTTTGGATCTGTTGTGCTGAGTCCCACTATTAACTTACAAGGTGCATGCTTAGGATCAAGAAGGTGAGTGAGCAATGGCTCGAGGAGGTTAAATTAAGATTTAAGGATTAAGTTTTCCAACAACAGTGAATGTTCCGCCACCAGCCAGCGCGTTGCCAAAACCAGAACCAATGGCAAGCGCTCCGTTGTTTGGTAAGCCCACGACAGCACCAAACAATTCGGTGAATCCTTTTAATTCAGGATTAGGATTGAGGGCGGTGGGCGCAGGAACTCGAGGGTCTTTGAAACCCATCAAGAACTTGCCAGCATTCCCAAAACTGGTATCCAATGAACCATTTTCATTCAGGCGCATGGCTGCAAAATCGCTGGTGGCAACTGTTCCATTGCCAGTTTGTCTTGCCGAACCAACCACCATGATTTTGTTATTAGAAAGTACGGTTACGGCTCGAGCACCTTGATTTTCTGCGCCAAACGAAACTTGAGCTTGACCGTCGGTGTCAAAGTTTGTATCAAGGATGCCACTGGCATTTAATCGGATGACCCTGAACAGTGATTCGGGTTGTGGGTTGGTCGTTGCTGTTGCCACAACAGGCAGCAAAACTCGGTTTTGGCTGTCAAGCGCAATTCCTCTGCCACTAAGTTGCATGTTGTTTAGCGTGACGCCGTTGTTTGGGTAGCTTGGGTCGAGTGTGCCATCTTGTAAAACGCGGAAAACCCTGATTTGTTTGACGTTATTTGTCGTTGCGTTCGTAACAATCACAAACCGTCCCAGGGAATCTGTTAAGCCAACCGCATCTGCATTATTAACCACAGGCAAGCTGATTGGTTTGCGTCCATCGGTATCAAAGTCGGGATCGAGGTTGCCACCGGCGGTCAAGCGAATCAATTCTTTGGGTGTGATGATTAAAATACGTCCTAAGTCCACTTGTGCAAATGCCAGTGGTTCTTGTGCGATTAGAGGGTCACTGATAACAGCGATGGTGGCAACACCACCCGTTCCGAAACTGGTATCGAGCGAACCGTTGGCGTTCAGGCGTGCAAAATTTGTGTTGATTCCATTGCCATTGCCGTCATCGAGCAAGGTTCCACTGATCAAAATCTTGCCGTCAGTTTGCCGTGCCAAGCCAAGAATAAAACCAATATCGCCAAATGAGGCTTGCGATGCTGTGGTGATGGCTGGCGAAACACCGTTGATTCCAAAGCTCGAGTCCAGCGTTCCATCGCTGTTTAGACGTGCCACTTTGTCGCCAAAACCAGCGGTGGTTAAGACTTTGCCGTCAGGCAGAGCCAGCGTTGCAAATTGTTGAAGGATAGAGGTGTTGTTCCCTTCAAAGAAAACATTGGGTGATTTCAATTCTGGAAAAATCCTAAACCCTGGTACTGGAATGTTGGTGAAGCTCGAGTCAAGCGCATTTAAGCCAGTGTTGCTGGCTTCAGGAAGCTCAAAGCGACTGAGCAAGCTCACCGTAATCGGAACAGTGTTGACGATGGCACCGCTTGTGCCTTTGAGGGTAAAGGCGAACGTACCCGATTGTGCGGCAAAACCTGCGCTCAAGTCAAAGTTTCCGTTTGTGCCGGTCAGTGGAGTGCCTGAAATGTTGGCTTGCACATTGGCAGGAACATTCTGAGCGCTCAAGGAAATGGCTCCAGTAAAACCAGCTTTGCGTTCTATTTTAACTTGCACGATGTTGCTGCCAGATTCCTGCATGAAAGGATCAGCAGATGGGGTTGCCGTCAACTTAAAACCTTGGGTGTTGGCTGGCAGTACGGTTAGTTGTACCACCGTTGGAACTGACCTGCTTGGCGCAGCCCCAATCAGTTTCATGGCATACGTTCCTGGCAGGGTGTTTGCCGCAATGGTCAGGGTGACTGGCGTGGAACTGGTGCCAAACAAAACCCGCACTGGATTTCTGGCAAAGCTGGCGGTCACACCGAGCGGTAGGTTTTGAAGGCTCAGTTGAACATCCTCTTCAAAACCAGCTTTATTTTGTTTGATGTTGACGCCAAATTGAGCCGTGAAGCCTGGTTCTGCCGAAAATACGCTTGGTGAAGTGGTCAGTGAAAATGGCAAGGTGTTTGAAAGGTCAGGCACGACCACCTTTAATTTGGTTGAAACCTCAACTGTGGCGGCTCGAGAAACAACATTGGAACCCGCTTTGGCGTCAACTCCGGTTAAACCAACCACGGTCAAGTTGTACTCGCCAGGAGCAACATTTTTACCGACTTTCAATTGTACGCCGCAGTCACCATTGCTGCTGTCACGCGTCCATTCTTGTTCAAAACCGGCGGGAAGGTTTTGAATGGTCATTTGGACAGTGTCGTTAAAGCCCGCGTTGCGGTTTAAAGCCACGAAACTACTGGCTTCACTTCCAGCCGAAATCTCCAGGGCAGCAACACCAGGCTCGAGTTTGAAGCGCGGTTCGCTGGGCGGTGTCGGGGCGGTGTTGCAGGCTGCAACCAGCAACCCAAAGGCGAGTAATCCACTGACTTGACGAAATAATTTCATGATGATCTCCTTTTAAAACTCGAGCACGATTGAACCGAAGAACGAATTTGCTTGTTTGTCGCAAACCTCCTGTTTAAAATTGTTTGTTGTGATGCTCGTCCAAAATCACGAACACAAGTTACGGATTGGCTGGTAACGTACCAGTAACTACTGGCGGTAAACCTCGTTTGGGATACGGTTTTTCTAATCTGTTGCTCGAGCGGTGATGTTTAGAATTCAAAACCGTTTGGATCGTGAGGATTCACGATTTTGGGCAATAAACTCAGCGATGGTATTTCGTTTGTACGTTCGAGCGGTGGGGCAATATGAACCCCTGTTTGATTGACCATTGCGCTGCGTTGCTCGCCATTTGGTAAGACAATCCAACCCGCCACCGCTTTTTGCGCCCCGTCGCGTTCGCCACGGTACAATGCTGCTTGATCTCGAGCGGGAATGGCGGCGAAAGTAAAATGACCGCTTGGCAATTCGAGGCTTCCTCGAGCACTTTGCGCGTCCAAGGTCGCCACCAGAACAGCGCCGTTTTTGGATTTCAACTCGAGGGTGTTTTGGTCAGTCACCGAACCTTTGAACCATTCGGCAATCTGCTGACCGTCGCAAACATAAGCCAGCACGCGTTGTTGCTGAAAAGCGATGGCGATAAAAGCTCGAGATTCTAAAATTTTTCCAACAAAGACCATCTTCAACTCCTGCTTTGGTCGTGCAAACCATGCTGTGACCAGCAACGCGCCGACAATTCCAGCCAGCAAAACGAATCTCGAGTTGGCAAAACGTGTTTTCCGTTGAATGGTGCTGGGTTCTCTAAGATCAGCCAGTTTGCTCCTTGCAAGGTTCTCGAAGGCAAATCCACACTCGGCACAGTGACGCGTGTACGGCGAACAAATTCTGGTTTGACACTTTGGACATTTCTCGAGCATCAACGCACCGTCGTTAATGCAGTAATGCTCTTTGGCATCAATTGGCACAGCTCGAGCGCAACGGGGGCAGATTCGGTATTGCGCGATGCTGGACACGGCTTCTCCTTTCGTGACAAAAGCGTAGAAGCCTGGCGGTAACGCGGCTGTTACGTTTAGCGATTTAGTCTTGCCAGACACTTTTTTTAAACGCTCGAGTTAGAAAAGCTCAAACCTCGATTAAGCTTTTATGGTGTCCAAAGCACAAGATAATTTGAAAAAAAAATTGCTCGAGTTAAAACTTGGGCAGCCTGGAATGGCTTTGGGTTTGGTGGCTGAGGCTGGCGCGGGTAAATCTTTTGTCATGAAGGCGTTGTTGTCTCAGGTTTCGTGTCGTTCGGTGACCGTTCATGCCACAACAGCCGACTCGAGGGTGCTTGCGGCGTTGCCGAACCTGCCAGAAGCGGACAAAACGGTGAGCGGTTTGAGCGAAGAACAATGGATTGACGCCATCACAGCGCACTTGGAACGACTGACGCCTTTTATTCTCCAGATCGAAGATTTCCATGAAGCCAACCCGCAGCAACAAGAATTCTGGGCGCAATTGCTGGCTCGAGCCAGCCAGATCGACGCGCTGGCATTGGTGTTTACCAGCCGCACGCCCTTGCCAGCACCCGTTCAAGTTTTTCAACTCGAGCCGCTTTCAACCACAAATTTGAAAGCGCTGCTCGAGCATGAAGCTGGCACCGCCATTCCGTCTGAGGCGTTGTATTGGATTGAAGCCCGAACTCGAGGAAACCCGCTTTTTTCGTTGGAGTATTTTCGGTTTTTGGCGCGTTCTGGTTTCTTGTGGAGCGATGGGCAACGCTGGCGTTGGCGCGAACCGAACACGGCATCTTTGCCAGCTCGAGTTGAAGCCTTGATTGAACAAGCACTTGTGCCTGTGCTCGGCTCACAGGAACGCTCGAGCGCTTTGGTTTCGGCAGCGTTGCTCGGTTCGGTTTTGAACCTTGAAACCTGGGCAAAAGTCAGTGGTTTATCGCTGCCGCGAACTCAAGAAATTCATGCTGAGCTGAAACGTTTTGGGGTTTTTGATCAACTTCAATTTGTTCACCCGTTGTACCGCGAGGTTTTGCTGAACAGCTCAAGCATTGCCAACCGCCAAGACATTGCCCGACAAAGCCTGCCTTATCTTGTTGAACACGACCCGCTTCGTGGCAGCGAAGTTTTGGCTTGGGCAAAGTTAAGCGCCAAAGAACAACTGGCATACTTCAAAATTGCGATTGCCCACGCGCTCGAGCATCACGATCATGTCTTGGCGGCACGGCTTAATAAAAAAAGTGCCGAATTTCTGGATCGTAAAGCTCAAGTTCCAGTATTGCTCGAGGCTGCCAAATGGATTCGTCCATATCAACTTTCCGAAGCCCTCGAGATGCTACAAATCGCGCATCAGATTGAACCCGAACACGTTGGGGTGCTTCGTTTGATGCTGGAAGTTTTGGCGTATTTGGGTCGCGCCAAAGAGGCGCTAGACATTCTTCAACGACTCCCCCAACACCTTGCGGACGGCACATGGCTCGAGTTAAAAATCATTTTGCTGCACCGCAGTTTTGATTACGCTGGTTTGCTCGAGGTTTGGAAAACACAATTTAAAAACCAACTCGTCCTGAAGCCAATGATTGCTCGAGCCATTGCCAGGGCATTGGTGCATTTCAAAGATTTTGATGCCGCAAAAAATGTCTTGAATCAGAGTTTGAACCAGCCAGCACTGAGCAGACTCGAGCAGGCGCAGCTTCTTTATGCCAAAGCCTTTATTCCCAACGCTCAAGCCAATTTTCCCGAGTCGATTCGGGTTTGTAACGAACTGATTGACCAACTGAACGCAAACGGCAACCACGAACCCCAATTTTTAGAATTGCTCGAGGGTGCGCATCAACTGCGGGCGTATGCGCACAGTGCGCTTGGGCAACCTCGGGCAGCAATTGCGGACATTGAACAATGCCTGATTT
The DNA here is from genome assembly GCA_031391225.1 of Deinococcales bacterium. Taxonomy (GTDB): domain Bacteria; phylum Deinococcota; class Deinococci; order Deinococcales; family JAAFIG01; genus JANXTZ01. Next base: position 2,444 of record JANMUC010000001.1, on the reverse strand, counting down.
GGTTGGCGCAACTTGGACACACGGCGGTTTACGCGCAACGTCAATCTGAACTGGGCTTGTATCAGCTCGAAGCGGGCAACACCGACCTGGCAGGAACGTTGCTGCTTGAAGCCAGAAGCATTCTCGAGCTTGGGGATCAACATGTTTACGCCTGTTACCTGAACCGTTTTAGTGCGCTGCATTTGCTGCAATTGAAAGACGAAAAAGCCTTGCAACGCGCAAACATGGCATTGCGCGACGCTGGGCAAACACAAAATCAAAGTTTTATCACTGGCGCAATTCACACCCTGGCAATGGTTGAAGCCAGCCTTGGGTCGGCATCGAAAGCCCTAAATTACATAACCGAACTTGAAGGCAAAGAAGTTTCAAAGAACAACATTCTGTTTATTCAAGCACTGGCGCTCGAGCGTTTAGGACAACCCGAAAACGCCATAAAGTTGCTCGAGCAAGCCATTCAAATACCACAGCGCATGTACTTTGAAGTTCCTCCCGAACGAATCCAGCTCGAGTTGCTGCGGTTGACCAAAAACCGTCAGGCTGCCCAAAAACTGCTGTTGCAATTGCAAGAAAATGGTCAGGGGCAACTGATTGCGCTACTTGAAGTGTACTTTCCAGACGTTGAAGCCCCCCAAACCAATGCCGCCCTTGCCGTGCTTGGTGAAATGCAATGGCAAGGCGCAGCACTGGGCGAACGTGGACGCAAAGCGCTCGAGTTGCTGGCGTACCTGCTCGAGGCTCGGGTTGAAAAACGAGTTGGCGTTCCCAAAGAAGAATTGTTTGAAATTCTTTACCCAAACCATACGGGTACTCAGGCGGGTGCGGCTTTAAAACAAATGGTCTACCGAATGCGAAGTTACCTTGGCGCAAGCGCCATTGTGGTTCAAGGCAGTGGTTATGCACTGGGCGAATTTGAAACAGACTTAGAACAGTTTTTAAACCATCCACGCCCCGAACTCTGGCGCGGGATTTACCTGACCGACCTTGGCACAGATCACAGCTCGAGCATCCGCGAGCGTTTGACCAAAGCACTGTATCAACTGGTCTGCGAAATGATGCGCCAGCAACACCCTGATACAGTACGAATTGCCAGAATTCTGCTCGAGATGGATGCCAGCGAAATCAAAACTTTGACATTGGTACTGCAAGCCGCGCAACAAGCAAATGACACCGTCAGCGCAATACACGCTTATGCACACGCCAAAACAAAACTCGAGGAACTGGGCGAAACACCACCAGCGTCATGGCAAGAGTTTTTAGAACAGCAATTGAAAACGCGCTAAATCACGGCTCGAGTTGCAAATATTCTTCCCAGGATTCGGGCAGCACTTCACCAATACCAACAAACAATTCCCGATTTGTTTTGTACACCGCTACCAACTCCTCGGCTTGAACTGCCGCCAAAGCTTGAATGCAAAGCCGAAAAGATTCGAGGTGATACGGGTTGGCAGCCAACAAAATACGACTAACTCGAGCCGCCTCGTTTGGGTTACTGAGCCGTGATTCTTGGGTTGCTCGAGCCAGGGCGTGATACAAAGCTTCGCTGACGTTGGGGCTTAACTTCATGGTTTCTTGCGCCAAATATTCCCCACGCCACAAGCTTGTATCCAAGGTCTGCAAGAACCCTTCAGCATCGCTGGTCACGCCCAAAACGTAACCATTGCTGCTGTATTGAACAACGTTTTCACCAAAGCTTTTGCGCAACCTGTAAATCAATTGCCGTACCGAAGATGAAGCTTTCTCCTCGTCTTCGTTTGGGTACAACACGTCAACGATCTCGAGTTGCGTGACCGCCGCACGACCTGTTAACCGAGCCTCGAGCAGCAACGCCAAGAATTCACGGGCTTTGCGCAGGCGTTTTGAAATTGGTTCGCCAGAAAAACGCATTTCACCCAGTACCTCGAGCGTCAAATTGCTGGTGTGTGGTGTTTTGGGTTCGCTTGTTGAGGTGAACAATTGCGGAAAGTACCGTTTTGCGACAAACAAGGCTGTCAGTGCCGATCTGCCTATTGTTTTCAATCGTTGTATTCGTTGTTGCGCTTGGACAACATTATTGGTCATACGGTCAAACTCTAAACCGGCACGTTCAAATTCCATTAGGGTTTCTGTGTTTGTTTGGGTTGGGCGTACCATGTCAAGAAAAATAGGAAATTCTTTTATTGCAATATCTTGTTGCCCAGAGGCTTCAAGGCACAATAATCGAACAAACGTCCCATACCTTAAAAAAATGGCATTGTTGAGCGATTGGGCAAGACTGATCTGTTCGTTTATTAAGTCCAAAGCTTTGTTGGAATCTCCAAATTGGGCTTCGACTCGAGCAATGGCAATCAGAACTTGTGCCAATTCAAAAGTGCCTGCCAAGTGACGTGCATGCGAAAGGGCTTCTCGAGCGTATTTTAAAGCCATCGTTCCACCCATTGGTGGAGACCATTCTGCGTACAATAAAC
>JANMUC010000808.1:0-4182 GCA_031391225.1 Deinococcales bacterium | reverse complement strand
TGGGTTATTGGAAGGTTTTTGTGGTCGTTTAGAGAAATTGTTGGAAGTTTCGTCAATTTAACACTACCCGTATCAATATGGCAGAATTAATGATGTTAGACATCTTCTTTATTTTCTACAAGTGACGATTGTTGAAAAGATAATGAAAGGAGTTTTTGATTACGTTTTACGCGTAATCAACATGATAACTTTGTGTATGAATTCTGAATCTTGTAAATATGCGATTAGAACCGCTGAAATCACAAATACATATGGGGGTAGCGTTTCGAGAATCGAGGTGCATTGTCGGCTCAAAATGAAAGGTCTAGACTGGCAAGTAAAGATCGATGCCGCACTGTCTCAGGCTAATATTGATGTTGGCATGTTATGTAATGTTTGTTGGGCGGCTAAAGATAGCAACTACGTAAAGTGCTCGTTTCGAGAAACCTAAATAGCGTTCGGAACAGCGAATCTCGAAGTTTCCTAAAATCCAAGAACAAACAACATGCCCAACAAAACCCCCGCCCTCGAGAAAGGGCGGGGCGTAGCTTCTTGGGTTCACTTGGTTACTTGGGGACGCTCATGGCAGCAGCAATAATGCCTGCTATCAAGGTCACAATGGCTGCCCAGAATTGCGCGTCTCGAGCTACGGTTTTACGCGTTTTTCGGTGGCGCTTGTCTGAAACTTGAGGTTTCAAACGTTTTCTGCTACGCTTCTTGTGCTTGTGCAAGATATACCTCCTTTCTCGGAGGTAAAATTGCCCGCACCCTCGCTACAGGGTGCGGGTTCTCCGTTTTAATGGATTATCCGACCCCTGCGGGTCAACCAAGTGGTTCACCCAAAAAGCTACGCTCGGAGCATAACACAAAACGAATTTTGGGGAATCTCGAGCATCAAAAAAAGAGCGCACTTTTTACAGTGCGCCCTTTCTCTCACTTCTTAAACCTCAATCCCCTGCGGGTTGTTGTTGGTTCGCTATCAACCTTGCACGCTCACCTCGAGCGTCACCTTCGAGCACGCGCTCTTTCAAGCGTTCGTCCACAATTTGGGTGTCTTTGACAAAGTCTAAGCCTGTGCCTGCTGGAATCAATTTACCGAGGATCACGTTTTCTTTCAGACCGATCAGGTCGTCTACCTTGCCGGCAATGCTGGCTTCGGTCAGAACGTGCGTGGTGTGTTGGAAACTCGCGGCGGAGAGCCATGATTTGGTGCTCAGGGCGCTCTTGGTGATGCCCATGAGTTTTGGCTTCCAACTTGCTGGGGTCTTGCCGAGCGCTTCGATGCGTTCGCCTTCGCGTTCGACATCGAATCGGTCCATGATTTGTCCCTCGAGGTAATCGCTGTCGTTGCCTTCAGTGATTTCGACGTATTTGAACATTTGACGGACAATGACTTCGATGTGCTTGTCGTGAACTTTCACGCCTTGGGCGCGGTACACCTGTTGGATACCTTCGACCAGGTAACGCTGCGCGGCTTCTGGACCTTTACTCTCGAGCAAGTCCTCTGGGTTGATCGCGCCGCGTGTCAGTGGTTGACCAGCGACGACACGTTCGCCTTCTTTGACGATCATGCGGAAGCTGCGGTCGGCTTTGTACTTCTTGGAGAACTCGCCCTCGGAAACGGTCAGGGTAATCTTGTCGTTGTCTTCCTCTTCGATGTGCAGCACACCGTCAAGGTCGGACAGAATCGCTTTGGTCTTTGGTTTACGCGCCTCGAAGAGTTCCACAACTCGAGGCAAACCGAGCGTAATATCTTGAGCGCCAGCCACACCACCAGTGTGGAAAGTACGCATCGTGAGTTGCGTGCCTGGTTCACCGATGGATTGCGCGGCAATCACTCCGACGGTTTCGCCCTTACTGACCATCTTGGCTTGTGAAAGGTCGTGACCGTAGCACTTTTGGCAAACGCCACTTGGGGTGCGGCAGGTCAATGGCGAACGCACGGCAATGTCATGAATGTCGTTGCGGACTTTCAAAATCGCCCGCATTTCGTCCAAGCCAATCGCGGTGTCAGCCTCGAGCTTCAAGCCTGAAACGTTGACTTCTTGCGCCAACACACGTCCGTACAGCGCGCTCTCGAGGTCGCTGACCTTGCGGGTCTTGCCGTCCTCTTTGAAGTACACGTTCAGGTAATCGCTGGTTCCGCAATCGGTTTGACGGATCACGACTTCGTGCGCGACATCGTGCAACTTACGGGTCAAGTAACCCGAGTCTGCTGTTCGAAGTGCGGTGTCCGCACCACCCTTACGAGCGCCGTGGGTGCTGATGAAATACTCGAGCACGTTCAGACCCTCGCGGAAGTTGGCTTTGATCGGAATTTCCATCACGTCGCCGTTTGGTTTTTGCATCAAACCGCGCATCCCCATCAATTGACGGAGTTGCTGTTTGTTGCCTCGAGCGCCCGAGGTGCTCATGATGTAGAACGGATTGAGCGGGAAGTTGTTCTCGAAGTTCTCGTAGGCGGCATCGGTCACGCGTTCGGTGATGTCCGTCCAGAGTTTGGTGACTTGCAAGAAACGCTCGCGGTCGGTGGTCATACCGAAGGCGAAATCTTCTTGAATTTTGGTCAGTTCGATGTCGGCTTCTGCCAGCAAAGCGACCTTCTCGACCGGAATCATGGCATCGTCAATACCGACGGTCACGCCGTTGATGCTGGCAAGTTTGAAGCCAGCGTCTTTGAGCGCATCGAGCAGTTTGGCGGTTTTCTCGAGTCCGAGGTAACGGAACACGTCCATGACCAGATCACGCAGGGCATCTTTGGCGTATGGCACGTTCATGTTCACAAACTCGCGGTCAAGCACCGTGCCGTCTTCGGTCAGGGTTTCGGTGATGATGCGGTGGAAGTACGCCCGACCTGGGGTGGTCTCGAGGGTCTTGACGCCAACTGCCGTTGGAATTCGGATGGTGGCGGTGTCCTGCATGTCAATTCGTCCGCTCGAGACAGCTTTGAAAGCCTCGTCAGGGTTGGAGAAGTGATATTTTAGTGCGCCTGCCGTGGTATCGCGTCCGTCCACGACAATTTTCGCGTTGGTATCAATCTTTTTCGCCTCGAGTGCTTTGAGGGCATCTTGAGGAGTTTTGAATTTGCTGCCCGCGCCGTGCTTGGAGGTGCGCGGCAAGGTCAGGGTGTAAATGCCCAGAATAATATCTTTGGCAGGTTTGACGTTCGGTTCGCCGCTGGCAGGGGAGAGAAGATTGTGCGATGCCAGCATTTGAATGCGGGCTTCGGCTTGGGCAAACGCTGACAGTGGGACGTGAATTGCCATCTGGTCGCCGTCGAAATCGGCGTTGAACGCCTCGCAGACCAGTGGGTGCAATTGAATCGCTTGACCTTCGACCAGAACTGGTGTGAAAGCCTGAATGCCCAGACGGTGAAGTGTCGGCGCACGGTTCAACAATACAACCTTGTCCTGAATAACTTCTTCCAGTGCGTCCCAAATTTCGTCCCGCGTGTCACGGTAACGCTCGAGCAACTTACGGGCTTGTTTGATGTTGGTGACAACGCCCTTTTCTTCCAATACTTTGAACAAGAACGGTTTGAACAACTCGAGCGCCATACGTTTTGGCACACCGCATTGATGCAGCTTGAGCTGAGGACCGACCACGATCACCGAACGACCCGAGTAATCCACACGCTTGCCCAAGAGGTTCTGACGGAAGCGACCTTGCTTACCGCCGAGCAAATCGGTCAAGCTGCGCAAAGCACGGTCTGAGCCTGGGTGTGTCACTGGCGTGCCGCGACGACCATTGTCAATCAGGGCATCCACGGCTTCTTGCAACATGCGCTTTTCGTTGCGGATGATCATTTCTGGCGCACCAGTGGTCATCAGCTTCTTCAAACGGTTGTTGCGGTTAATCAGACGGCGGTAAAGATCATTCAAATCCGAGGTCGCAAAACGTCCACCCTCGACCTGCACCATCGGGCGCAAGTTTGGCGGCATGACGGGCACACTCTCGAGAATCATCCAGGCTGGGTGATTGCCGGACTTACGGAATGCACGAACAACCTCTAAGCGCTTACGGGCTTTGGCTCGCTTGTGACGGCTTGGATTTGCCATCTCTTCAACAAGTTCAGCTTCAAGAGTCTCGAGTTCAATACCCTCGAGCAATTCTTTAATCGCTTCTGCGCCCATCTTGGCTTCAAAATCGTAAGCCTCAATGACGCGCACTTGACGGCGCACAAGATCAATCTCGATGCGTCCG
>JANMUC010000803.1:0-2221 GCA_031391225.1 Deinococcales bacterium | reverse complement strand
GGCTGCGCCCTCGCCCGGGGTGATGTTGCTCCTGCCTTCCGCAATGGTTTGGTTGCTGCGGAGCGTGGCGTACAGCGTTTGACCGCCGACCTTGGTTTTAACGCTGGTCACACCACCCGTTACGTTCATCGCTCCTGCGTTGATGACTGCCCCATAAGGGTCTTTCAATGTCACCTCGCCAGTCAATGCGACGGTGGGGACGGTTTGCCACTCGCTTGAACCAGCATTTAAATAACTAAACGTTGGCAGGGTGGTATTGACTTTTAACTCGAGCGGCAAACTTGAGTTTCCCGAACCGATCAGGCTGCTAATCAAGTTGCAGCCCCACAGCATGGGAACGAGGGCGATTGCCAAAAAGCGTTTTTGCATGTTGACCTCCTAATTGAAGTTAAAGCTCCCGTTTTGGGTTGGCTCGAGCGGATGGCGCTTGACTGGTTTTCCCAACTCGAGCGCCATTGCTATTTCGGTTTCCATGCCATTGGTCGGTTCACCAAAAACCCAAATTTCGTCACAGACCTGTAAAAAGGCTAAAGCGCACATCAGCCCTAAGCCCCGTTCGCGGTCTTCATCGAGCACCTGCGGGTACAGCAAATGTGGCGCGAACGGCGCATAGTCTTGGTGCATGGCTTGCAAGAGAAAGTTCTGTGCTCGAGCGGCATCAATAAGCGGGTCTCCGTTTCTCGCAGAGCAGATAAAAACTTTTTTCATAGGTGTTTCAACACCGCCAAAATAAACAAGTGAATGGGGTAAAAGGCGTACCAAGCCACTCGAGGCACATTGAAACGAACACCCTCGAGCTTAGACACTGCGAGTACAATCAACGGCAAACTGAGGGTGATCGCGGCGTGAACGTCAAAGATGTTTGTGATCAGGCAAAACGCCAAAAATGGAATCCAAGCCAGCCAGGTTTTGCGGCGCATAATGATGCTGGCGAGTGGAATCATCCAGACTCCAAACAATGGAAAGTCCATCGCCAAGCCCACAGCAGACAACAAAATCCAGGCAAACAGTCCACTGCCCTTGCCCATCAGACGCTCGAGCCAATCCGAAAAGGGTTGGCACAACACGCCCAACAGCAAAGTAAACATGACGTTCAGGTTTGGGTTGATGACTGCCATAAAAGGCAATTGCGCGACAAACCCAGTGATTAACAACGGCACGATATACCGTTTCCAAGGCACTCCTCGATCAACAAGGTTGTGCGCCATCAGGAGAGCAAAAAGCGGAAACGCCAAGCGTCCCGCCCAAGTGAAGACTTCGATTTGATTTTGTAAGAAAACCCTGTTCACATGATCCATCACCATGCTGAGGATGGCGATGACGCGCAGGGTGTCTTGTGCGAGTGGGCTGAGGGTTGGGTACGCTGGGCTTCTGGCACGCTCCAAAGTAATGTTCATGCCAGCACTTTAGAAAACGCCCCACGAGGGTCAGTGAACCCCCACCAACAACTCAAGCTGTCCCAACAACCCCTGCAAGCCGCCTTCAATTGAATCGAGCAGCGCAGGGTTCTTTTCAATTCGACTGGTAATTTTCCGCAACCGTTCGGAGTAGATCAGGCTTGGTTTGATTTCTCCAAGGGTACGGTTGATCTCAGCCTCGAGTGTTCGGCTGCTCCAGCGCTCGGTTTTAAGGCGTTCCATCAGGTCTGCTCGAGCGTTTGAGCATTCCACTCGCGCGAATTGCCTGGCAATGGTCTTGCTGGGCAGTACATCCTGCCTCAACCCTGTGAGGACATCCTCTGGAAGCTCGAGCAATGGCAGGGCGTTGGTCAGGTAATTGCGCCACGTGCTACCAATTTCCTCAAAGACCTTGATGATGGTCTCAACATTCTCAGCAAGAAACGCGCCGCCAACAGACCCGTCAAGGATCGGCTCGAGGGATTTGTTCTTTTGCTGGCAATGGTGCATTTTGTTGAGTACCTTTTGCACTCCTGCTGAGTCCAGGCTGATTTCAAAGCACAGCAAGTCCATGACCGCCTCAATTTGCTCAAGGTCAGACAAACGCTCACGCTCGAGGCAGTCAATCAATGCCAAACGCTTGGCTTCACTGTCGCTTAGGTTTCGGATTTCTACTACGGCTCGCATCTGCTCGTAGTAACTCAAAATTTGTAGTTCAACACCGAGATCCACATTGCGCACCGAAACACTGCTCGGTGTCGATAAAACCACAGGTGCAAAGTTGAGAATCGATGTGATTCCCGCATCGATCAGAGCATCTGCCG
>JANMUC010000003.1:0-9903 GCA_031391225.1 Deinococcales bacterium | reverse complement strand
GCGATGCAGCAGAACAGGGATGTGCGCTTCGATCTGATCGCCGATCCCGCGGTTCCGCTGAGCACGCTTGCGGTCGACCGCGAACGCGGCGTTACCGCCGCGGGCGATACCTCCGGCGCCATCTGGATCTGGTCGGCTGATGATGCCGACGTCCAGCGCATGGCGCCGCCCGCGGGCGTTGACGCCGAGGTCACCTCGCTGGCTTTCCAAAGCGACGGGCGCCTGGCCGCGGTGCACCAGAACCAGGCCGTCGCCATCTGGACCATCGGCGCCACAGCGCCCGACCGGTTGCTGCTGCTCGACAACGTTTCGTTCTCGCGCGTCGCGGCCATCGCCGGTAGCGCCATGGCGGCGGTGCCGCTCAGCGACAAGCGGGTCATCGTCTTTAATGGCACCGACCTAAAAGTCAGCGAACTCGGCGCCGGCGGCATTGCGCTCGATCAATGGGGCATCACCGCGGGCTCCGGCGAGAATCTGGGCCTGATCAGCTATTCGGACGGCACCATAAGACAGCGCGACCTCGTCGCGGGCGGCGACGGCACCGTCGTCGTCGATGGCGGCAAAGCGGTGTGCGGCGTGCCCATCCCCGACGCTAACGGCGCCAATAGCCTTGAAGTCAGCCAGGACGGAAAATGGATGGTGGCGACGCGCACCGACTGGCGCGTCGTGGTGCACAGCCTCTCCGATCCGTCGCGGACCATCTGCATGAAGCTCGCGGCGCCCGATACCAAGGTCGTGGCCTTCTCGCCCGATTCCACCCGGCTGGCGATCCTCAGTTCCAGCGACCAGCTCTATGTCTTCGACCTCACCCAGCCCGATGGCGCCATCATCCTTGGCGCCCCGGCGGTGCCGGAGCGTTCGGTTGCCGGGCGCGCGGCCGGCGGCAATGTCCGGGCCGCCTCATGGCTGGTGTGGCTCGACAACGAAACGCTCGGTATTTCCACCATCGCCGGCACGGTCGAGGCGGTAACCCTTGACGCTGCAAAATGGCGCCAGCGGATGGACTCCGTAATTCTCACGGAATAGCGTCCCGCCGTAGCGCAAGTTCAGGCGCCAGGGACGCAACAGGCGATGACGGGGATCATTTCGAGACGGCGGGATGCAGGGCTTCAACAATACGTAATTTATGCTCTGGTGAGACTCGAGCGTAGACAGAAACCTCAAGCACGCGGGCTGCCAGTTCTTCAGGGTTTAGCCGCTCGAGTTCCTGACCAGTGAGCACCTGTCCGTTTTCGCCAATCCCAAGTTCTTTGGCAATTTGTCCTGCGGTCAGTGGGTGGTCGCCCGTAATCATGACCGTGCGAATCCCAGCGGTTTTGCAGGTCGCAACCGCCTCGCGCACTTCTGGGCGCAGTGGATCAATCATGCCGATCACACCAACAAAGATCAGGTCTTGCTCGAGTTCAGCGTCGGGTGGGATTTCTTCCAGTGGACGGTACGCCACACCAAGCACGCGCATTTGGCGCAGCGCAAGACCATCGTGCGCTTTGCTGATTCGTTCACGCAAAAGGGTATCAAGCGGCTGAATTTCGCCGTTGACCAAGACTTGCGAACAACATTTTAACAAGCCACCAGTCGCACCTTTGGTAAAAGCCAGATAAGGGCTTGGTTTGAGTGACCAGTCTGCGGGCAACGTACCCGTTGAACGGTGAACGGTGGTCATGCGTTTGCGTTCGGAATCAAAAGGCAGTTCGGAAACTCGAGGGAACTGTGTCTCGAGGGCAGGTTTTTCCAGTCCAACATGTGCCGCCGCGACAATCAATGCCGCTTCGGTTGGATCACCTGCGGCTTGAGGTTGTTCAGGGTTTGCCTGTATTAAATTGGCATCGTTGCACAACGCCGCCCCTGCCAGAAGCGCAATCAGTTCGGGACGAGACTGATGCGTTTCGGGTTCTTGGCGCAAAGCCATGCCGCTTCGCTCGAGCAATTCATCAAACTCGAGTTTGTTGCCCGCCACATCAAGCACGCTGACGGTCATCCGATTCTGGGTCAGTGTGCCTGTTTTGTCAGAGCAGATCACGGTGACTGAACCAAGTGTTTCGACGGCGGCAAGTTTTCGGATTAAAGCGCGACGACGCAACATGCGCCCAGCACCCAACGCCAAGGTGATCGTGGCAACGGCGGGCAAGCCCTCTGGCACAACCGCCACAGCCAACGAGAGTGCGGTAATCAGCATCAGTTTGGCTGGTTCGCCGCGCAATACGCCAAGCACAAAAACCACGGTTACCAGCGCCAGCGCTGCCACCGCCAAACCGCGACCCAATTGTGCCAGGCGGCGTTGCAACGGGGTTGGACCACTTTTAACCGAATGAAGCATGCCTGCCAACCGACCCAGTTCGGTACGCATTCCAGTTTCGGTCACGACCATCAGACCACGCCCAGAACTGACCGCCGTTCCCAAAAAAGCCATGTTTGAACGGTCACCAAGTGTTAAATCGTCACGCTCGAGTGGTGCAAGAGATTTTTCGACAGGCTCCGATTCGCCAGTCAGCGCCGCCTCTTGAACTTTTAAGTTGGCGGTTTCGATCAGCCGCCCATCGGCAGACACCACATTCCCAGCCTCGAGCAGCACAATGTCGCCAACCACCAAATCGTGGGCGGGACGTTCGATCAGTTCACCGCCACGCCGCAACCGAGCAATTGGATTGGAAAGTTGTTTTAATGCCGCCATCGCTTGTTCCGCACGGTATTCTTGGCTAAAACCAAGGATCGCATTCAAGACAACGATCACCAGAATAGCAATCGAATCCTGAATTTCGCCGAGGGCAATTGAAACCCCTGCGGCAACAATCAGCACCATCACCATCGTGCCAGTGAATTGCTCGAGCAAAATACGCCACGGGCTTTTGATGCCCGCCTCAATCAATTCGTTTGCACCATCTTTTTCGAGACGTTCGGCAGCCACAGTTGCGTCAAGACCATACTGGCGGTCAGTCTCGAGTTGCGTCAGCACCACTTCAGCCTCGAGCGTGTGCCAGTCTGATTTGCTTCTAACCTTTGGCGCAGCCAGCCGAGTGGGAGAAATGGTGGTCATGTGATATCCCCTATCAAATTTAATTTCAGCAAATATCTTTTATTGATGTACAGGTCAACCAGATGATCCGTAAGAATTCGGATCGAGTTTTCCCATCACCTCGCGCAAGTCATTTTTATTGCTGCGTTCGGTTTCGATGATGGTCTCGAGCAACGTCACCATCTTGGGGTCATCTTGCAGCAACGGGCGCAACTCGTGATAGCTTTCAACATCGTGAGACTCGGCTTTCAGTGCGTTCGATAAGGCTTCCCAGGTGGTCTCTTTGTGAGGATTTACAACCTCGAGGGGCGGGATTGTCCCATTGAAATGCGCTATCAGTGTCTCGAGTTGTCCAAGGTGCTTTTCTTTGCGTTCGCTGATGGTCAACAATTGCGCCTGATCTTGCGGGTATTTCATGGCGCTCGCCAGCTTTTTGACCATCTCGGCTTCGCTGGCTTCCTCAACGTAACGTTGCTCGAGGGCATGTCGCGCCTGCCCTTGAGGATCGGGAATCAGTCCCTGCAACCAACCCAAGTTCATGCTCGGTCTGGATGACGTTGCAAGCCAGCCAAGCCTCCCATTTCAGTCTCGAGTTGCTGACCCATTGCGCCTTGCAAGTACCGCACCTTTAAGCCAAAATTTTCGCGCAGTCCACCAATCACGTCACGCAATTGTTTGCCTTCGACTGCCGCACCCGTCAGGGTCGAAATGCCCTGGCTTGGGTACGCGCCAAAAACATAACCCTGACTATCACGCCAAACGGGTGTACTCGAGCCGTCACCTGACACCAAAAGCTCGTAGACGCTCCCCTCCTGAACTGCCGTCAGCGTCATCTCTGCGCCGCTCACACCCCGTGCACGGACTGACTCGAGCGCCGCCTCATCTGCGTTGCTGACTGCCATCTCGAGTGCCAATTGTGCCGCCTCGAGCACCTTGGCAGCACTGGCATCGCCGGGAACTTTAAATTCGCCGACAAGTGCGCCCGTCAAATCCGAAGTTAATTCTGCCTTCAAGCTCTCACGCAACTCTGGCGGACCAGCGATCAGCAATTGCTCGAGCGAACCCGACTGACGCAATTTTGTCAGTTGTTCAACCACTTTGTTCCAAAACACTTGATCTTGATGCTCGACGTATTGGTTGTCGTCAAAGTTGCGGGCAACTTCACGCCGTCCGCCATTGGCTGCCAAAGCATCATGGATTTCACGAATTTCGCCCAGGCGCACATTAAACAAACGTCCCCAGTTGTGATCTACCAAAACGATTACATTGCTTGGACTGGAAGCCAGAACTGTATTTAATGGTTCTAGGTCAGGTGCACCGTAACTGGCAGATTCTGGAAGCTCGAGTTGTACATCCACAACCCGCCTTTGAAGATGCCCGTTTTCGTCCCAAACAAAGTAAGCACGGGTTCGGGTGGTATGACCGGCTTCGGTCAGGTCAGTCATGACAAATTCGCTCAAGTCAGTCGGAGCTTCGATTTCGGTCAGCAGGTTTTTAACGCGGATTCGCAATGCGCTGCCCTGATTGATCGCACTGCCTGGGTTAACCACGCAAATCACGCTTAAGACTTGATCTGCTGGAAGTTCACTCGAGAGTGCTTGAAGGCTGGTTTCATCGAAGTTTTGGGGTGATAACATAAGTTCTCCTTTTTTAAATCTCGAGCGGCTTGATCGTTCGCTCGTCTTGTGGGCTGCATTGTTTTTGCGTTTAAAGCCAAGCTCTAATCGGTCAATCTCGGTTTGGTTTTCAGTGTTGCAGTACAGAGGTGCTGATCCCTCGAGAACGGATGGCTTTGAAAGCCTCGATCCAACCCACACCAAGCAAAGCAGCCAGTACACACCAAGCAAATTGAGTCAGTGACACATGGTCAAAACCGAACAACTGCTGGGCGGGTTCGATAAACAATGTTGCCAGCAATAAACCGAACGTCAGTCCAAGCATTAACCACAGTGTTTTGTTTGGCGTTAAAATGGTTTGAAAAACAGAAAACCTGAACGAACGATTGACCAAGGTCAGGAAAATATTACTGAGCACCAACGTCGAAAAAACCAGGGTGCGGATCACACCCGCAGGCTGATTTTGCTGCATAAAAACGAAATAAACGCCCAGCACCGCCAGCGCAATCCCCAAACCCTGAGCGATACTCCAAGCCAGCTCTGCGCCCGCAAAAAATGTGCTGGTCAAGGGACGTGGTGGTTGCTGCATCTGTCCCTTTTCGGCAGGTTCGTTCTCGAAGGCGATTGAGCAAGTGGGTCCCATGACAAGCTCGAGAAAAATGATATGCACTGGACTGAAGATGTTGGAAATTTTCCAACTTGCCAGCAGTGGCACTGCCACGGTCAAAATGATTGGAATATGAATCGAGACAATATACGAAACAGCCTTCTTAAAATTCTGATAAATTCTGCGACCCTGGGCGATGGCATCAACCATGCTGCCCAAATCATCGTTGACCAGCACCAACGAAGCCGCCTGTTTTGCGACCTCTGTACCGCGCTTGCCCATGGCGACCCCAATGTGTGCGGCTTTCAAAGCCGGACCGTCGTTAACCCCGTCACCGGTCATGGCGACCACCTCACCGTTTTGTTTTAAGGCGTTGACCACCCGCAATTTGGCTTCGGGAAACATTCGGGCGAAGACCGAGGTTTTTGCCGCCTCGAGCCTCAATGTGACATCGTCCATCTTCATGATCTGTTCGCCGGTGGTCAGCGTCTCAGCGCCCTCTAAACCGACTTGCCGCGCAATGGCTTGGGCGGTTTCGGGGTAATCGCCCGTAATTAATTTCACCCGATTGCCCGCCTGGTTAAACGCCTGCACAACCGCCGCCGCGTTTGCTTTGGGAGGATTCTCGAGCGCCACAAGTCCCAGAAACGACCAGTTAAAATCGTCTTGAAGCTTTGGAAAATTTGCTGCTTGATACGTCCCTCGAGCCACACCAAGCACCCGAAGTCCCTGGGTTGAAAGTTCTAGGGTAACCTTACGAATCTGTTCACTAACGGCAGGTGTCGGGCGGCAGACCGCCAGAATATGTTCGACTGCGCCTTTTCCTGCCACCAAGACTTCGCCAGTTGAGGATTGCCGAACATGGGTCATCATTGGCGGCGAACCGTCCAATGGATACTCTTGAACCATCGGAAACAAGTCAACCGTTTTTGTCGGATCAATTCTGGCAAAAGCCGTGACAATCGCTTTCTCCATTTCATCAAAAGGATCATTTTCGCTTGCCCAGCGTGCATACGCCAACACTTGCTGGGTCGAGGTTGGCAAGGCAGCTTGATTCTCGAGCAACGGTACGAGCGTTTGATTTGTGCCGTTATAGACCTGCCGAACAGTCATACCCGTTTGGGTGATCGTTCCCGTTTTGTCGGTACAAATGACGGTTGCCGAACCAAGGCTTTCAACCGTCTGAGGTTGTTTGGTCAGCACACCCATGCGACTTAAGCGGGCAGCGCCGAGCGCCATAAAACTGCTGAATGCCACAGGAATTTCTTCTGGCAAAACAGACATTGCCAGGGTCAAACCAAAAAGCAGTGCCGTCAGCCAATTGCCAGAACGGGAGTAATTCACCCCCCAGACCAGCAAAAACGCGAACACACCAATCCAAGCCATGCGCATCACAAATTGGTTGACTTGAAGTTGCAACGGTGTTTTTTCGCTTTTGATGCTGCCAATGCTGTGCCCGATTTTCCCGAGTTCAGTTTGTTTACCGACTGCCGTTACCGTAAATGTTGCACTGCCCGTTGTGCTGGTTGTGCCAGCAAAAACTTGATCGCCAACAGATTTTGTAACGCTGACCGCCTCGCCAGTCAAAATCGATTCGTCCAGCGAAAAGTCGCTGCTGTCCTGAATCAACCCATCAGCCGAAATGCGTTCACCCTCTTCGATTAGCACGGTATCACCAACAACAATATCTTCGACTGGTATGGCATTTAAAACGCCGTTGCGCCAAACTTGCGCTTTGGGTTGCGTGAGTTCATGCAACGCTCCCAATGCCTGGTCACTACGGATAGACTGATACACCGAAATTCCAGACACCAGCAGCAATGCGATACCCAATGTGATGGCTTCTGCCATTGAACCAATACCAATATAAATTCCACACGCCACCAGCAACAATAAAAACATTGGCTCGGTTACAACTTCTTTGATCGTCACAAGCAAATACGGTGCAGCCTTGGTTGTCAGGATGTTTCGTCCGTTCAAGGACACCGATTTTGCGACAGCCTCATCATTTAATCCCCGAATGGCTTGCGAATTGCGTGGCACGTCAGAAATGGGAATCGTTCTGGGAGGGTACACATCTTGCCTCATCACTGAACTCCTAAATCAATTTGCTTTTTGCTGCTTAAAATCGGATTTGGTTAACCATTCATGCCTGACAATCTCGGCACTCTTGTTCAAACTGACGGTGTTCCCATTAATACTTTTGACCCACTCGAGCGGAATATAACGGCGTTTACCATCGGGCATGTCGCGCTTACGCAGTTTGATGAAATGGTCTTTTTTGATGCCAACCACCATACCGATATGGATTTTTGTTCCGTCTCCGCTGGCATGAATCAGCATGTCTTTATGAATGCCTTTCGCAATTTTTTTCATGAATCCTCCTGTATTTGAATTGCTGTGTCAGTTTTAAATCTCGAGCAATAACTTCAAACGTGGTGTGCTTTTTTATTCCTCCTGTCATAGTGTTAAGGAATTTCATTACTACCCCGTTACAGCCTGATACCTCAGCTCAGAACACGCTGCTCGAGCATCGGCAATGGTTGAATATGAAAATCTGGAATGAACGAATTTTGAAGTTTTACTGGCAGACCCGATTGATGCAAAGCCCGCAAACAAATGCGTTCACCACTTTTAATGCGGGCAGCCAGGACAACCGTTTCAGGCATTGGTGTGTCTTTAATATCGCTGTTTAAAAAAGCCAGAAAACGTCTGTAATGTTCAATCGCGGCAAATTTACCTTCCACCACCGACAAACACGACATCAATTTTTGATGGTGATTTTCACCAAGAAACGGATCGTTGTCCAGCGCCAGCGTCAGCGCCCCAACCGAGGCTTTGCACAATCCCTGATTGCAATGCAGCAAAGACACCGCAATTTTGGCTCGAGCAAAAGCTGCATTGTGCTCGTTGCGAATTTTCAGTACCCAAGTCGAAATTTCCAGCGGCAAGTAATCACCAACATAAAGTGCCAGTGCTTGTTGATAACACTCGAGCGTTAAGGCGGGACTGCCAGCGTGTTCCGCCTGGGCAATTAAAACGTAAAATTCGTGCGTATCAGAAGCCTCGAGGACCATCTGATCAAGTTGGTAACGGCTGTGCGATTCGGCAATCGATTCGCGCCAACCCAGGGCGTTGCGCAAACGGCAGATGGTCACACGAAAACGATTGTTGCTGGCGGTACTCGGCTCACTATTCCAGAGTGCATCAATAATTTCTTCACGGCTTTTGCCATTCGGGAACGCCAGTAAGTAAAAGAACAAGGCTCGAGCCGAATCAGAATGCCATTTGGCAGGTTGTCCATCCACCAGCACTTGGGCTTGACCGAGGGTAAAAATCTGTAAGTGTCTGTCAATCAACACTGCGTTAGGAGTTTGCTGTGACGGGTTCATGGATGACTCCTCAAAGAACGGCTATCGGCAAACAAAGATGTATTCATTCAGGCTTCTTAGAGATCGGTCTGGGTTGTAAAGAATTGAACCTATTACGCTGGGCTTACTATCCTCAACTTGACCCTACGCTTGAGGGTTATTTTCAAGTTGAGGGAAAGCTGAAGGTAAGCTGGGATACAGCCCAGCAAAGCAGAATCTCAGACCTTCGAAAATCTCAAAGGTCTGATCTACAGATCGTGTTTTGCGTGTTTTGTTGAGTGCTTTTTTGTGATTTTGTTGGCAACACATTCAGTTGGCATTCAATTTTAGATCAGCTTCGCATCAACGCAAGTGACTAGTTTTGATGGATAAGTCTGTTGGGGTTTTTCATAAAAAACTGATATCAACAATTGAAAATCTCGAAAACGAGCTGCTCGAGTGAACAGCAAATCATCACAGTATTTGATTGGTAATGGCTTTGCTCGAGACTCGAACATAGAAATGGAGGTTGATGATGTTTGATAAAATTTTGATTCCAGTAGACGATTCTTCGGGCAGCCAATACGCCGCCCAGATCGGTCTGGAATTTGCCAAACGCCTGAATGCTCGGGTGGTGCTGACCACTGCCTTGGTCAAATATGCAACCGAAGTCGACGGCAACAATGCCCTCGCACCCGCACGTCGCAATGCCGAAACATTGGGAATTGGCTTCGAGACCCGTTTTGCCGAAGGTATTCAGATGAGCATTGGAGAGGGTATCGTTCAAATTTGCATGGAAACAAATTGTGATCTGATCGTCATGGGTACGCACGGACGCGAAGGGATGGAGCGCTTGCTGTTGGGCAGTGTCGCAGAACGCGTCACGCGCCAGGCACACGTGCCAGTCATGCTGATACGCGACCCTCAGGATTCCAAAATCACACTTGAAAAACCCTTGCAACTCGAGCATATTTTGGTTGCCGTGGATGGCAGCCTGCAAAGTCAACAGGCGCTTACGACCGCCAACGACCTTGCCGCAAAAATTGGTGCAAGTCTCGAGGTGTTGTACGTGATTCCTGACGTGCCGCCAATGACTGGTTACACGGGTCTCGAGTTTGCGCCAATGATTGATTACGACCGTTTTGAGAAAGACCTCGAGGCACAAAGCAAAGCGATTATTGCGGGAGCACTCGAGCAACTAAAAACAGCTTCAGCAAAAGTAATGAATGTCAGTAGCTCGAGCGTCCCAGCCAAAGGCTTACTGCTTGGTGATCGAATTTTACAAACCGCGCTCGAGCATCACGCCGACCTGATCGT
>JANMUC010000764.1:0-5231 GCA_031391225.1 Deinococcales bacterium | reverse complement strand
TTAAGTTCAAAAACATGAATCTCGAGTCTCCAATGGTGTGGCTGATGCTTTTTACCTGATAAAAAGCACCATTTGATCCCTCTACCCTCATCCCCAGCCCTTCTCCCAACATCAGGAGAAGGGAGATTTATTCTTTTACATGTGTGGCTCGAAGTTCTTGTTCTTCTCCCGCTTGGCGGGAGAAGGTGGCGAGGCACGAGCCGGATGAGGGTGGCATAATGGCTGCCTAGAAAAAAGTATGTGTTTGACAACTTGAATAATCGAGTCGATATCAATAAAGGCATCTCGCCCCAACTCGAGATTATTTCATCATGCTGGCTTCAACTTTTTGAACAACACCCGCTGGAACCCATTTGCTCCAGGTGGCTTTCTGGTTTTTCAAGAAGTCATTGGCAGCGTCGCCAGCACTGATTTTGTCCTCGCTGATGCGCAGAATGGCTTTTTGTAATTGCGCCAAGCTGAAGCTGGTCTTGCTGAACAGACGGGTTAAAACAGCGTCGCTTTTGGCGAATTCGGCGTTCAGGTTGATGCGCAAGGTGGCGGATGGCGTGGCGCTTGGGCAGGCTTTAGGATCGTTGGCTTTCTCGAGTTCGTAGCATTTGGCGTTGTACTTTGGTTCTTTGAGTTGAATCACATCAAATTTGCCGAGCAATGAGGTTGGTGCCCAGTAATAGAACAAGATTGGCTTGCCCTGCTGGAAGGCGCTGGCAACGCTGGCGTCGAGCGCGGCTTGAGAACCAGGGCGGAATTGTTGGTACATGCCGCTCAGTTTGTAGGCGGTTAGCTTACCGTCGTTGGTTTTGTCGCAGACCCAACCCGAAACGCAACCGAGCAGACGTGACATGTTTGGGTTCTCGTCGTCTTTGAAAAGGTCTTTGTATTTTGCCAAATCAGACACAGACTTCAGGTCTGGCGCGAGCGCTTTGATGCCTCGAGTCGCATCGCCTTCGACCAGGTAACGTGGCACGAACCAACCCTCGACTGTGCCGCCCTGCAAGACTTTGCCGACCAGTTTGGCTTTGCCGTCTTTGACGCCTTTGATGACAATATCGTTAAAGCCTTCCCACTCTTCAGCCCAAACGTGAAGGTCGCCGTTAATCAGTGCGGTTTCGGTCACGGTGGTTGAGCCAATAATGACTTCGGTTTTGCAGCCGTAACCCTTCTCGAGGATGTTGCGCAGCACTTCGGTAATAAACTGACCGCTTTCCCAACCGATGCCCGCGAATTTGACGGTGTTGCCAGCCGCACAATACTTTGATGGCGAATTTTGTTGCGCTTGCGTACCGACCAGTGCGGCACTACCGAGTACACTTGCGGCGAGCATCATTCCAATGGCTGTCTTTTTCATATCGCTCCTCTCATCTCGAGCGTACCGCTTTGAGGGGTACACCGTGTTGATGACTGTGTTGGGGTAGTGCTGGACTGGCAAAAAATCCAAGGTTTTCAGAAATCGCTTTCGCACCAATTAAAAGATGCTCGAGCGCAATTTCAAACCGTGCGGGGCTAGGGCTGGCAACTGCCATGCAGACGCTTAGTGCCGCCACCACCGCACCGCTCGAGTCCCTGACGGGTGCGGCGATGCAGCATAAATTTAGGGCACTCTCTTGTTTGGTATCCGCATAACCTCGAGCGCGAATGTTTTCGAGTTCCGTTGAAAGTGTTTTTTGGTTGATGATCGTGTACGGCGTAATCGCGGGTAATTTCTCGAGTTTGACGGGATGAAACGCCAGCAGTAATTTTCCAACCGCGCTGGCATGAAGCGCCACGCGCCGCCCAATGTAGGTCGCTGGTCGCACCAGTTGAGCGCAATCGGTTTTGGCAACAAACACCGCCTCCGAACCCTCGAGCCTGGCAAGCTGCATGGTTTCATTTATTTTAGAGACCAGTTCAGAACTGACCCGTCCAAACACGCGCGTAATATCCAGATTGCGGGCGTAAGCCACGCTGTACTCGAGCACTTTTGGTCCAAGTTGATAAACCTGCCCGTCCTGTTCGACCAGGCGAGTTGAATGAAGTGTGCTGAGGGTTCGGCTAACTGTACTTTTGGGCGCTCCAATGCGGCGGCTGATCTCGGACAATGAAAGCGCCTGCGGTTCGCTCGAGAGCAAATCCAGTATTTTCACGGCAGTATGAACGGCAGGGGTTGGAAGGTCAGTCATAAGAAAACTCGAGTCTGGAACTGTTCCATATATGGAACACTGGGTTGTATTTGGTTCAAAGAAACTATAACCAAAGCTGCCCAAGAAATACAAGAGGTCAGAATGACAAAGCTCGAGACTCAACCTTCACTTGAGTTCAAACTCAGAACTCGGCAACGTATTTCCTGGAAACACTTTTGCGCTAAATTTACGCCAACGCGAGCGGCAAACAACTCGGTCCAATCGGTTCAAAACTCTTGTACGTCAAGACAAACTCGCGGTGTCCTAAACTTTCAGAAGCGGTTTTTTCACCTTCAGCGGTGCGCCTAATCCGTTCCACAATCTCGAGTCCCACATCATCAATCGTGCCCTGTCCCTCGAGAATCCTGCCTGCGTTCACGTCCATGTCATCACTCATACGACGATACGTTTCTGGATTGCCGCAAATCTTGATGACGGGACTGATCGCGCTGCCGACCACGCTGCCGCGCCCTGTGGTGAACAGAATCACGTGCGAGCCGCAGGCGATCAACTCACCAATTTCGGCGGTGTCGTTGATGTTCGGAAAGCCAAAACGCACCTCGCCGTCGGGAATCACATCGAGCAGGTACAAACCAGGATTTGGCGGCACGTTCCCAGGTTTGATGATGCCGTGCAATGCCCCGTGTCCCGCTTTGGCATACGCCCCCAACGATTTTTCCTCGAGCGTCGTTAGTCCACCCTCAGCGTTGCCCACCGCAAAACTGCCATGTCCGAGGATGTTGTAATAATTCGCAGTTTTTTCCATGCACGATAAAATCTCGAGTCCGAGTTCTGGGGTGATCGCACGGCGCACCATGTCTTGTTCGCAACCGATTAATTCGCCTGTTTCCTCAAAAATCGTGGTCGCGCCCATATTCACCAGACGGTCAAAGGCATTGCCCACCGCAGGATTCGCGCTGATGCCGCTTGTACCGTCCGAACCACCGCAGACTGTACCAACAATCAATTCGTGCATTCCCATTTCGACACGTTCAACTCGCTCGAGTTCAGTTAAAGTGCTGCGAATCCATTCGCGCCCAGCCTCAAAGGTTTTGCGCGTCCCACCCGTTTGTTGAATCACCAAGACATCCACAGGGCGACCACTCGAGCGTACAGTCTCGGCAAGTTGATTGCGGTTAAAACTCTCGCAACCCAAACTGACCAGCAAGACCGCGCCAACGTTCGGATGCGTGCAAAGCGATTCCATCATCTCGAGCGCATAGGTGTTTGGGTAGCAACCGCTAAAACCAATCACGTGAACGTCGTTGTCTTCAAAAGGCGCGGCGATTTGCTTGGCGACATGATGCGCACACTCGACCAAATACACCACCGTAATGACGTTGCGGATGCCTTTGCGTCCGTCGCTGCGTAAGTAAGCTTGCATCAATGTCCTCCCTCTCCTGGACGACCAAAACTTGGAATGTAATCGCTTTGTAAATTGTGCGTGTGAACATGCTCGCCAGCCGAAATCGTGGTCGTTGTTGACCCAATCGGCATTCCAAACTTCACGATTTTCTCGCCAACATTTAACGCTCGAGCCGCGACTTTATGCCCGAACGGAATGGTCTTTTGCGCCGTGATTTTCACGCCTTCAAGCTCGAGTTCTTGCCCCTGTTGAATGGCTTTCACCACCACGAGCACGTTGTCATGTGCTGAAAGTCGCAGAAAATACTGCTCTGAATTTTGCATGATTCATGTTACTCCCTCGAGCCAGATTCGAGGGATACGAGCGCGATGTTTTCACCACCCGCTCGAGTTTCCAATTTCTTTGACTCGAGCACCGCCATTTTTGCGCCCAACCACGGCGTCCAGTAGGTTCGCATGGTTTGGGTCACGAGGCTTGTAGGAATTGAGGTTGCGGCATCTCGAGGGCAAAACAACAAATCCATGTTCGTGACCGCGCCACCGTTTTCACCGCCGACGGGTTGTTCGTAACGCACATCCACGCGCTTAAAACCGAGACTCGAGAATGCTTTTAGACGCGTACTCGGGTCACTGCCGACGCCGTATTCCAACTCGAGTTCGGAGTTTGAGAGTCGTTCTGGATTGACAACATCAATAAATAAACCCTCGACTTTGCCGCCAGCAATTTCGTCCAGCACTTCAAACCGTGCCTGATGCAATTGTCGCGCCAAACCTTGCCCTCTAAAATCTTGATCCACCGCCAAATAACTCGAGAAACCAACATTGGTTTTGCGTAAAAAATGAAACAACGTTCCCGCCACCACGCTCCCAGAATCCTCGAGCACCAACAAAATATTTTGCCGATCAACGTTACTCCACTCGAGCATCTGCCCGATGATGGAAGCTGGAATCAGCATGTCAGGCTCGAAGTAAGTGCGTTCTTGCAATTGTCCAAAACTGGCGATTGCAGGATCATCGGCGGTGGTGACACGACGCAACTCGAGCATGAAATCAGTCTAACGTCACTCGAGCGATTTAGAAGCATGACAGTAGCGCCGCACGACTTCAAATCCAGCCTTCTGATAAAACCCCTGCACGCCCGTCCAATCAATGCCCATGCGTGTTCCACCTCGAGATTTTAATTTGTGCATGGCTGCAACCAGAAGCGCAAAACCCAAACCTTGCCCGCGCAATGTGCTTGAGACGCCCATCGGTCCAAGTCCACAATCTTCGGTCAGCCACAAACTCGAGGGGAGAATCACAGGGTCAGAACGCAAGCCGATTAATGCAAAACCCATCACAAGTCCGTCAACCTCGAGCGCCAAATGCTGATGCTCGGCTTGTTGCAAAACAAAGTTCGTGTCGTGCACCCAACGCCCAGGAAATTCTTGACGCACAAACTCGAGTACAGAATCAATATCGGTTTGCACGACTCGCGCATTTTCTGGAAGCTCGAGTTTCGGAAGTCCATCAAGCTCCGTTGCAAGATCATTACTCACAGTTTCAGAAATTTCATAACCACGACGCGCAAAAAACTCGAGCAAAGCATTTTCTGGCGTGCGAATCTCGAGCGTGATTGGCAAGTGAAAATCGAGCGGAATGCCTGGGAAGAAATGATGCGGTTCAGTGCCGATAACAACCCGCGTTGCGCCTCGAGCTTTCAAGGTT
>JANMUC010000739.1:0-3827 GCA_031391225.1 Deinococcales bacterium | reverse complement strand
CACCAGTCTGTGTCTCCACGGCAAGTGACTGCAATCAGAACAACCCAAGCCCCAACACTGGCGTTTGGCTCGATGCGGAAACCTTACCTGTCAACAACATCATGCTCGTTCCACGTTTTCCAGTAAACATTTTTTACAACACAAATACACCAGTACAATTGGTGAGCGAATACAACCACCTCTACCGTACTTTCTGGGGACGCGATTTTACGATTAATGAGATCATGGAACAAGAAGCCAATACCGCGATTGACCATATTTTGACTGGTTCGTTCAACCCGCATTATTTTCACCAAAGCAACTTGCGATTTGATGCGACCAACACCAGCCTGCTCACCAGCTTTATTGACAAAGTCGCTCAAAAGTACGAAGCCTGGATGACCCTACCGATTAAAAACCTTTCGATGACCGACCTCGGTCTGAAAATGAAAGCCCGTCTCGCTTACGACAATGCGTCAGCCAGTGGCGTCTGGGACCGTACGGCGGGCACGGTCACCATCTCTGGCACGAGCAATGTCAACATTCCGCTGACCAACCCCGCTTTTGGCACAGTTTACGGATCAGACTTTGTCCGCAATACCCAAGCCGGCAACATCGTCACGGTTGGTCAAGGCATCTAAAACTTCAAATCCGCGCTGCATTACAAGCCACCTCGAGCCTACAGAACCGTCTGGACTATCATGTTACCAACCAACATCAGTAAATTCTTTTCGAATCGCATCAAGCGCACATCGCTTGGTGCGGCTGGTGATTTGATTCTGCCAACATCACATGGCACTGCCGGCGATTTTCTGCGATCAAAACAAACCCCGCTCGTGATTGACATGGTCACCGAAGGCACCTACCCGCAAGCTCATGGTGGGGTCAGCGTTTGGTGCGACCAATTGCTGCAAGGTTTGCCCGAATATCAATTTAATGTTCATGCGGTGGCTGCAAGCTCGAGCGAGGCAAGCGTTTGGAAAGCGCCGTCGAATTTGCGCAACATCAACATGATTGGTTTGTGGGGCGATTTTGGCGGGCGCACCTTAACCCGCAACAAAACAACCCTTGTGCCATTTGAACAACTGCATCAAGCGTTTCTTGAAGCGCTTTTGAACAGTTCCGAATCTGCCACCAGCGATTTTGTTCATGCTTTGTTTGGACTTCATCAGTACGGCTGCAACGCCAATTTGGATGCGGCACTCACCTCGAGAGGCTCGGTCGAGCGCTTGGTCAAGACTTGGCGCGGCAGGTGGCTCGAGGGTGGACGCCCAACCGTCGGCGCAGGCGTGGTTGAACCCAGCTTGGCGGATGCCATGCTGGCAAACGAATTGATTGCGCACTTGATGCGTCCATTGTCGGCTCAAGCCCCCAAGGGCGATCTGGTCCACGCGGTTTCCAATGGCTTGCCGGTTTTGGTGGCGTTAAACGCCCGTTGGACACACGGTACACCTTTTGTCTTGACCGAGCACGGCATTTATTTGCGCGAACGTTATTTGTCTTACACTGGTTCGCCGTATTCACCTGCGGTCAAAGCCTTGCTGTTGCGTTTTTACAGAATGCTATCAAACACTGGCTATATGGAAGCCGATTTGATCACGCCTGGTTCTGATTACAACCGCCGTTGGGAACTTTTGGGCGGCGCTCACCCCGAACGAATTCAACGTGTTTACAACGGTGTAGATACCGCCGATTTCCCAACAGGGCTTGAACCCAGCACACCAACCATTTCTTGGTTGGGACGAATTGACCCGATCAAAGACGTGGACACGTTGATTCGCGCCTTTGCTTACGTCCACGATCAATTGCCAGCATCCAAACTGCGGGTCTTTGGTGGAACCCCCAAGGGCGGCGAAGGCTATCATAAGCACTGCCAAAACTTGATTAAAGACTTGGGCTTAAGCGATGCTGCGATTCTCGAGGGACGGGTCGATGTGACCGTCGATGCGTACCATGCTGGGCATGTGGTGGCGTTGACCAGCATTTCCGAAGGTTTTCCGTACACCGCGATTGAGGCGATGGCGGCAGGTCGTCCACTGGTCGCCACCGATGTTGGCGGCGTGCGCGAAGCCATCGGCGACACCGGTTTTGTCGTACCTCCCCGCGATCCTGAAGCGGTGGCTCGAGCCAGCCTGAAATTACTGACCGATCATCCGCTCCGCCAAAAAATGGGGGCTGCGGCTCGAGATCGAGTTTTCAACAGCTTCACGCTCGAGAATTTCTTGGGCATTTACCGTGGCTTGTACCGTGAGGTTGCCGACAAAACCAATCAATCGATGCTTGAGGAGCAACTCGCCCCAAGCTGGAGCATCACGTGAGTGCAAGGCTCGAATTTGTTCCTTTGGGATTACAACCAGAATCGGATCAGATGCACCCACCAACGAGTTCGGCTGGAGCAAATCGGCGCTCCGTCGATCCAGTAGACGTGCTTGGACGAAAAATGGATCAAATCTGTGTGGCGGCTGTCTCGCCGCTCGAGATTGCGGCGGCGCTCGAGATGGACGGTATTAATGACCGTTCGGCACGTGAAGTCTACGGGCATGATGATATTTTTGCACTCGCAGATGCACTGTATGTTCGGGTTCCGTTTCGCCAAAAAAGTCAACCCGTTCCAACGCAACCAAAACTGTCCTTGGTTGACGTCACCAGAGGATTGCTGTACGCCCTGCCTGGTTTAATGATCGCAGGTTTTGGTTTAACAAATGCCGATTCTAGCTTTGAGACAACCCTAACCGTCACGGCAGGTTTGGTATTTGGAGCTATTTTTTCTTGGGCTTGGTCGCAAGGCATGGCGCGTTTGGGATACATCAAACGCGGTCAAAGTGCGCCCAAACAAGCGGGCAGAACCCTGATGCTGGGACTTGGTATCGGCACTGTGGTGGTCAGTGTTTTAACCACTTTGATGCAAGCGGGTTTGGGGCTGTTTAATGGGGTAATGCCGATCATCGCGGTGGCTCAAACACTATATTCTTTGGCAGCCGTGATTTTGTTCACCCTCGAGCGTCCATTTGTGCTGTTTTATTTTGCCATTCCTGGCTTGGCAACCGCATTTATGCGCTGGAATGGACTAATTGATCTTCAACAAACACTCATTCTGGCGGCATTTTGGTTGCTTAGTTTGATTGTATATACGTTTGCGATTGCGATTCGTTTCGGTCACAACGCCAAAGCGGTAAAAGTACCTCTTTTTACCGTGACTGAATTACTTGGTTCGATTCCATTTGTTTTGCAAGGCGCTTTTTCGGCGTTGTTGTTGGCATTCAACACCTTAATGAGCCTGTACGGTGTTCAGGCGGGTGAATTTCCACCAAGCAGCTATGCAATCATTCCTTTGGTTCTCACGATGGGATTTGCAGAACTCGAATTGAGTCGTTACCGTGGCAAAATGAACCATATTTTGTACGTAACTTCCGATCTCGAGCAATTCCGAATCGCTGCCCAGCGCGTTTTTGCCGATTCTTTGGGTCGGTATCTTCTGGTTTTAATTGCTTTTTTAATCATTTCTGGTCTTGCAGGAAATGTCGTCAGAGGTTCTATTAACCAAGACTTATTTTTTGTCTTAGCCGAGGGTTTGTTTTTGGGAGCAGGATTTTTTGCTTCGTTTATTCTGATCGCTCATAACCGCGTTGGTGATGTGGTGCTGTCCACCGCTTTGGCAATACTGGTTCGCTTGTGGTTGCTGCTGATTCCAGCGGATGTGGTCGGGATTGTTAATTTGGCTCAAAGCGAATTGATCGCCTCGGCAATCTTTGCTATTGCGACCCTTTTAATTGCCAGAAGCATCGTTGGTAAACTTGGTACACTTGCTTAAAGCAAAGTGTACGAGCAAGCAAACGCGACAGCTCGAG
>JANMUC010000668.1:0-1171 GCA_031391225.1 Deinococcales bacterium | reverse complement strand
CGACCTTGCCGCGCTGCTCGAGGAACGCGACCCAATGCCCAGAGATTCTAATGTGGATGGCGAATTGCGCTTGAATGCCCTGAATGCTTGGCGTCAAAAACAAGGCTCGAGCGGTGCAGACATTGCGGTTTTAAAACGTTTAGACCAACTGGCAGCATCTTACCGCGCCAAGTTGCCCAACACCTCGAGCCGTCAAATTCCTGCCCATACCGTCGGACGCCTGATTGCCCTCGCCTATCCTGAACGCATTGCCAAACGCCGCGAAACCAGCCGAGAGCGTTACAAACTTGCCAACGGACGCGGCGTTAAATTGCCTCAACACGACCTGCTGGCAATTGATACCTGGCTTGCCGTGGCACACATGGATGCTGGCACAGACGAGGGACGCGTCTATTTGGCGGCATCGCTTGACCACCGAGACTTAACGCCACTCGAGCGCGATGTTGTGGCTTGGGACTCGAGAAACGGCGTTCTGATCGCGCAGCGCGAACAAAAAATAGGGGAGATCACGCTCGAGACTCGGGTGCTCAAAGATGTGCCGCTTGAAACTCGAGTGCGAGTATTGTGCGAAGCCGTGCGTTTGGAAGGTTTAAAACTTTTTAATTGGACTGATGTAGCCCTTCAGTGGCAAGCCAGAATCTCGAGTCTGCGGGTTTGGGGACAAGAGTTTCCCGATGTCAGCGACACCGCATTGCTCGAGACACTCGAGTTGTGGTTGTCGCCGTACCTGACAAGTGTTCGGAGTCGTGATGACTTCAAAAAAATCAACCTCGAGAATGCTTTACATTCAATTCTGACCTGGCAGCAAAACCAGCAACTCGAGCAACTTGCGCCAGCCCGACTTGACGTTCCCAGCGGCTCGAGAATCAAACTCGAGTACGCCACTGACGGCAGTGCGCCAGTATTAGCGGTCAGGCTTCAAGAGGTTTTTGGCTGGATCAGTACGCCCAGCGTTAACGATGGACGCATTAAAGTGTTAATGCACTTGCTTTCGCCAGCCTACCGACCCGTGCAAGTCACTGGGGATTTACGCAGTTTCTGGCAGAACACCTACCCTGGTGTGCGTCAAGAACTCAAACGGCGTTACCCAAAACATTCTTGGGACGAAAATCCACTGACTGCCGAAGCGGTGCGCGGAGTCAAACGAAAACCCTCGAGTTAATTTTTTGAA
>JANMUC010000601.1:0-13392 GCA_031391225.1 Deinococcales bacterium | reverse complement strand
CCATTTGGACGACCATCGCCAGCGTCAGCGGTCTGTTGTTCTCGCCGTGGTGGGGACGCGTCGCAGACCGAGCGGGCAACAAACCTGTCTTGCAATTGGCAACCGTGTTTTGTGCGTTCTTGCTGCCGGGTTCTTGGATGCTGGCACAACCTGGCATCATTTTCCCAATCTGGATTGCTGCCGTGCTTGACGCTTTCGTCTGGGGTGCAATCGGACCCGCGCAGTTCAATCTGGCACTCTCGAGCGCCCCGCAAAACAACCGCTCGAGTTTTATTGCGGTCATGAGTGCGGTCACAGGTTTGGCGGGTTTTATCGGTGGGTTAATCAGTGGTGTGCTGTTCGGTTGGTTCTCGAGCTTGCCGTCTGGCGAGGCGCTGGGTTTTCATTGGACAAATTACCATTGGTTGTTCTTGTTTTCCGCGCTGCTGCGTTCGCAAGCTTGGCGTTTTTTACAACCCATGCAAGAACCTGGCGCGTGGCGCGTGCGTGAAATGATCTCAAAGATGTGGTCATGAAAATTTTGGCGCTCGAGACGAGCACACCGTATTTTTGTGCAGCTTTGCTCGAGGTTGAGAATGACCTTGAGATTTTGAAGCTCGAGCAGGTCGATTTTGTGGATCGCGCCCATGCAGAATTGGGGATCGAAAAAATTCAAATGCTTTTTGGTGCTGCAAAGCTCGAGCCTCGAGCCGATTTGATTGTGGTTGGCACGGGTCCAGGTTCGTACACGGGCGTTCGCGTGGCTGCCAGTTTGGGTTTGGGGCTGGCAAGGGTTTGGAAAGCTAAAGTTGTCGGCGTGTCAACCCTCGAAGCGATTGCCGCCACTCGAGATGGCATTGTCGCCGTCAGTTTGGATGCGCGGCGCGGGAATGTTTACAGCGCGATTTATCGAGTTCTGAATGGCAGAATTCTCGAGGTTTTGAGTGCTGTCGAAAAGCGTTCGCTCGAGGATTTTCAAGCGCTTATTCCAGAGAACGCCATCAAGCTTTCAGATGTCGCACCAAATCCACTGGCGCTTGCCAGGTTGGGTTTAGAGCGTTTCAAACGTGGTGAAACCGAACTGACGCTCGAGTATCTTTAAACAAAAAAATGCGGTACAAACCTCGAGGTGTCTTTGGTGATTTCGCTGTTGTCCTCACGAATGCCAATGCCTGCCGCCATGTCGCCCACAATCCAAGAGCCAATCACAGGGTAATTGTTATCGTAATTTGGTAAACCTGCATAAGCCTGGTAAATGTAGCCTTCAGCGCCGTACTCGCCGTCCGAAGAAATGCTTGTGCCGTGCGCATCAATGCGGATGTTTGCGCCTTCCCGAGAGAAAAACGGTTTGCGTACCCGATTGCCCGTAAGTGGAGTGAAACTGGCTGGCAGTAAATTGGGGTGTCCTGGTGAGAGTTCCCACAAGATTGGCAGAATGCCTTTGTTTGATAAGATCATTTTCCAAGCGGGTTCGATCAAAGTTACGGCTCTGTTCAACACGTGCTGACCGAACGGGTCGGCTATCAAATGCTCCCACGGATAAAGTTTAAACAAATAGCCAATCTCTTGATCCTCGAGGTCAACAAATTTTTTGCTGTTTAAATTCCAACCAATTTCATTCATATCAAGGTGCTTGGTTTGCATTCCAACCTGATGCGCAATGTCACGTAAGTATTCGACAGTGCCGTAATCTTCTGCGGAAGCTTGCACCGATGCAAAATGCAGTTGGTTGATCCCACGGCGGGCGCGTAAAAACCCGAGTTGCTCGAGTAATTTTTCATGAATCGAATTGAACTGGTCGGCATTTTCGGGCAGCACACCTGCCGCCATGCAATCTTCGAGCCAAACCCACTGCGCGACAGCCGTTTCGAGCAACGATGTTGGCGTGTCGGCATTGAACTCGAGCATTTTCGGAGCGCCGTCGCCAGCGTAACGAAAATCGAAACGCCCATAAATTGTCGGGTCATCGGCATTCCAACTTTGACGGCAGAGTTCCGCCCAGGCGGGTGAGATTTTTAATTCAGCAAAACGATTGCGGTGAATCACATGATCCACGGCATCCATGCACAACTTAAAAACGCTGATGGTGGCGCGTTCCAACTCCATAACCTGACGTTCCGTAAATTGGTACGCCACACTTTCATCCCAGTAGACGCTGTTGTTAATCGTGTGAAAAGCAAAACCGTGTTGCTCGAGTTTGCGTTTCCAATCTTGGCGTTTTGGCATTTCGACGCGTTTCATCAACTACCAAAGCTACTACTAGAACCAGAATTACTGCGTGAACCCAAGCCACTGCGTGAACCAAAACCGCCTCTCGAGATGCCCGTGCTGGTCACAACCCCCGTGCCTCTGAATGTGCCATTTGAAAAATTGGCGCTGCTGGGGGCAGGACTTGGTGTGATGCCTGGCACGCCACCAGCTCGGTAAGGATAGAAATAACCGAGTCCTCCCAAGTACACAAAATGCGGTCCGTAATGATAGCCGCCACTCGAGTAACAACGGTCACTGCCGACCCCCCACTCGCGTTCACATTCGGCACGGTTGCCGTACACGGCGCGTTGCGTTTTCTGGGTTTGTTCGCTACAAGAAATAAAGGTGATACTCGAGATCAGGGCGAGGGTAATGATGCGGCTGCGTTTGATGGTGCTTTGATTTTTCACTTGATGCCTCTTGGTCAGAAATACGAGGGTTTTCTTGAAATAGTTCCAAAAACGTTGCTCGAGATTTAAACCTGTTCGGACAGCGCCGGAACTTCGGCAATTGGGGGATTCATGTTCTCCCAGGAATCCTCGTCGAACAATTGCACTTTTTTACCAAAATCTTGATGAATCCCACGTTGTACAAGATAATAGGCAAAACCAAGCGCGATGAACGTAGCGATCAAACTTGGTAAGTAAAGTGTGGTGTTGGCGGTGGCAATTTGGGCGTTAAAGTCTTTTGTGCCAAATTTTGCGGTCACAATCCGAAAATTTACCAGAAAATTCACCACTCCAAAAGCCAGTCCCTCGAGCATCATGATGATGGTGGCGTACCGTAAACCTTTAAGGGTGTTTGGGGCGTTCAAAATTTTAGCCAGAAAACCCTGTTTTTCGGGTGGACTGGCAGCACCCAAACCAACTTTTAACATGAACTTAAAAAACGGTGTGCCGAGCACCAACGAGCCGCCCATGACCAGTGCGGTCAAAATATGACGGTATGAATCTTTGAGGGCAAACGCTGCGCCATCAATTCGTAAAAAAGCCAGCGCCCCACCTGCCAACGCGCCAGAACCCGCCAGCAAGGTGACAGGATTAAAAACCCTGGTTCTGAACAAATCAATCGCAATATACGTGACTGGAATCAACGCCGCGATGATATACGTCGTGACCGTGCCAAAAATATCGGAAAATCCAATTCCATCGCCCTTGCCATCTTCGCCCAGCAAACTCGGGCTGAGCAGCGCCACAGGAATGGCAAGCGTGAAAATCAAATCCAAAATCAGTTTTTTCAACTGACCTTTTTGTGCGGCAGTCTGCGCGGCGGTGGCTTGTGGTTCTGACATGGACTTAGTTTACCGTTCTCGCTCGAGAAGCCCAAATGTGAGCAGAGGGCAGAGAGCGGAGGGCTTAAATTCGTGTTTCAGACTCGAGGTTCAACCACTTCACTTCAAGCGGCGTGAGTTCAAGCGCTAAAGCTTTGAACGAACTGGCGGTTTCGGCGGTGTTGCGCGGTCCAATCAATGGAATGGTTGGAAACGGTTGCCAGAGCACATACGCCAGCGCAATCTGAATCGGGTCACAGCCTTTTTCACGTGCCAGTTCTTGCGCTCGAGCCAACCTTTGAAAATTATCGGGAGCGTACCAGCAACGCACCAATTCCGTATCCTCGAGAAAATCTTGATCGCCGCGCACAAAAAAACCTCGGGCTTGGCTTGACCACGGCAGTAACGTCAATTGATTCTTGGTAAACCAAGCTCGAGAATCCGCGTCAGAGGCGCTGATGCAGCCCGCCCAGGGTGGGTCAACCATTCGGGCGAGAGAAAAGTTATTGCTGACCACGCTAAAGCCTTGTAAACCTTTTGATTTTGCGTAATCGTTAGCCTCTTGCACCCGCGCAACACTCCAATTCGAGCCACCAAAGGTTTTAATCCGCCCCGCCTTCGCATGAAGGTTCAGAACATCCACAAATGCGCTAACCGGAAGATCAGTGTTGTCACGGTGCATCATGTAAATGTCCACAAAATCGGTTTGTAAACGCTCGAGACTGGTCATTAGTTGCGCCGTGATGTCTTCTGGGTTGCAATACGGCGTGTGACCACCCTTGCCAATAATCACAACCTGATCTCGATTTTGCTTCTCGAGCCACTGACCAAAAACCGTTTCGCAGACACCCGCACCGTAGACGAACGCCGTATCAAAACAATTCCCGCCTCGAGCCACAAAATCATCAAACACCACACTGGCAGGCTCGAGTTCAATTTGATTGTCAACGCCCATCACCAATCTGGAAACGGGTTTCTCGAGGTGCGGGATGTTCGCGTGATTCATGGGTTCTCCTAAAGATTTTTGAAGGCTCGAGCAAGTATAACTCGAGGTTGGACAGGCATTTGAAGGATTGTTGGGTAGAATTTGAAGCGGAATGCGAAAGTACCTGATTTTTGTTTTGATGATACTGATTTTGACGGGTTGTTACAAAGAACCGATTGATGTTTACATTGATTGGACAACGTACCCTGATGCTACTGGACGAACATATTCATCCATTATCGTTCAGCCTTGTTCGATGATAAATGGTTTCACGAAATGCGGAGGAGGAGCACAATATCAAACAGGATTTGGTGATCTCGGAA
The DNA here is from genome assembly GCA_031391225.1 of Deinococcales bacterium. Classification (GTDB taxonomy): domain Bacteria; phylum Deinococcota; class Deinococci; order Deinococcales; family JAAFIG01; genus JANXTZ01. The sequence continues at coordinate 8,585 of JANMUC010000601.1, read as the reverse complement.
AGGCAATGGATCATCGTCAAACTACAAGTTATCAAAACTACTTTCGCCTCCAAGGAAAGCTTAAAGGAACGATCAAATACAAATTTCGAGGCAAAATTTGCGGTGGTGGCGCAATCGAATCAAACGGTGGCGCTCCAGTAGAATTTCATTTTGAATGCGTTATCCCACGCGATTGACCTTGCAATCTCGAGCATTGTTTAGGTCTAACGTATCACCGCCTAAAAAGTCACCCCCTGCCGAAAGGTAGGGGGTCGCCGCTTGTAAAAGAATTCTTGGAATCTGTTTGACTCGAGCATGACCAGCCATTGCGGCGGGGGGTCGTGCAAGATTCAGTCGTCGAACCAATGCCATACGACCCCTCCGTCTCTCGTTACACTCGAGCCACCTCCCCTACTTCGCAGGGGAGAACTAAGAACACTGAATTTTGATTGTTCTGATTAAGGTTTACCGTTGACCGCGTTGATACGGCAACCCAAGCGCCTCTGGAACATTGCTTCTCGAGTTTTTTCGTAAGGCATTTAAGGACAGTGCCAGCAACACGCAAATGAATGGCATCATTTTTAACAGGGACGGTGAAATGCTTTCTTGAAGTTTGGAAAAACTCAACGAGTACAACGCGCCAAAAAATAGCGATCCACCAATTGCGCCAAGTGGATTCCAGGCGGCAAAAATTGCAATGGATAACGCAATCCAACCGATGCCACCTGTTAAACCCTCAGTCCAGGCAGGACGGTATGCCACGGACAAGAATGCACCAGCAATCCCTGCCAGCATTCCTCCAAAAATCACGCAAGCGTACCGAACCAGCGTCACGTTGCCGCCAAGAGCATCCACGGCGCTTGGATTCTCGCCAGTGCTGCGAATCACAACGCCCAATTTCGAGCGGAACAAGACCAGCCACAAGACCATACCCAGAACCAGCGCAAAGTACGACAACGGACTTTGATCCGTGAAAAACACGCTCAAGCCAGGGATGCTCGAGAGTCCTGGGATGCTGACATTCTCGAGTTGCGTGAACAGCGGCAAACCCTCGAATGGTTTGCCGAGCAAACTCGAGAGTCCAAGTCCGAACATGCTGAGTGCCAAGCCTGAGACGTACTGATTGGCTTTTAAGGTAATGCTGATAAACGCGTGGATGCTGGCGGCAAGACCTCCAACCAGCGCCGCAACCAGAATTCCCTCGAGTGGACTGCCCGTGTTTTTGGTGATCGCAAAACCAGCCAACGCACCCAGAATCATCATGCCTTCCATGCCAAGGTTCACGACACCAGCGCGTTCTGCGTAAACCGCGCCCAAAGACCCTAGCATCAATGGCGTACCAAAAGCGAGTGCTCGTGCGGCGGTTGAAAGGATGATGTTATCCATGTGGGTAAGCTCCTAGGGGTTTTGTAGGGGTGAAGCTTGTCTTCACCCTTTCGCACGAACGGGGGTTTTCTGTTTTGTATTTCGCTCGAGATTTGGGGTTTTGCTCTGTCCACCCTCATCCCCGACCCTTCTCCCGCCTGCGGGAGAAGGGAGTTCTATTGCTTTGTTGAGAAGCGACCATGCCCGATAGGTGAATTTTATGGTCAAGAAGCTGAAATACTTCGTCTTAAACCCTCTCCCACTTGTGGGAGAGGGTGGCGAGCTTGCTCGCCGGGTGAGGGCTTCAGGTGAGGTTCGGTGCATCTTTTCAGGTTCCTCGAGCGAGTGAGATTTTGAGTTTTACGAGTGGTTCGGTGCTGATTAAGAAAAAGAGCAACAAGCCGTTGATGACGTTGGTGGTTTGGGCGGGCATTTGCAAACTGACTTTCATCACGTCGCCAGCGGCAAAAACAACGCCCAAAAAAATGGCGGTGAAAATAACGCTGATTGGGTTTCCTCGAGCCAACCATGCAACAATGATGGCGGTGTAACCGTATCCGAGCGAAATTTGTGCGGGGTCGAGCAGTTTGTGATGGATTGCTCCAACCTCACCCGCGCCCGCAATGCCTGCCGCACCCGCACTGAGCATGACCACTGCCAGGGTGGTGTTCAGGGTGTTGATGCCAACGTATTTTGCTGCGACGGGATTTTCGCCCAAGATGCGCATTCTAAATCCGAGGCGCGTTCTGGCGATCACAAATGCCACCAACGCAACCAATGCCAGCGCCACAATCAGGGTCGGGTAGTGCACGGTGCTCGAGCCGAGTTTTGGTATCCAAGCCACGTCTGGAAAAGTGTCGGTGTAACTGTAACCGACTTGGTTTTTGCCTTTCCAAGGTCCGTTGACCAGCCATTCGACAATGCTGATCGCAATGTAATTCATCATGAGGGTGCTAATGACTTCATTGATCTCGAGTTTGAGTTTGAGAATGGCGGGAATAAACCCCCAAATTGCGCCGCAGATGAACGCGACAATGAACATCACAGGTATCTCGAGAAATCCGAAGTGGGGGAAAAACAATGCCACCGCACTCGCGCCGACGGCTCCGGCGAGCAGTTGTCCTTCCGCGCCGATGTTAAAAAATTGCGCCCGAAATGCCACGACCAATCCCACCCCGATCAGCATTAACGGAATGGCGCGTTGTAAAACCACGCCCAAACTCGAGAGGTCGCCCAACGTCCCTTGAATCAAGGTGACATAAGCCGTGATTGGGTTTTGTCCATAAATCGCAAAAATCACGCCAGTCAACATCAATGTGGCAAGGACGCTCAGCATGGACAGCGCAAACAACCAACTTTGCGGTGGGGTTTCTCGAGCTTCGATGTTAAATGGTCCCCATTGTCGGGCGTTGCTGCGTTTAATCGGTGCGGTTGCGATGTCTAAACTCACCAGTTTTCCCCTTCGGGGTTTAATTTGATCAGTTCGCTTCTGGCGCTCCAGGTGTACGGCAGGCTGATGTTGTGGTTTTCCATCACGTTTTCAAGCACCGCCAGTCGCTCGAGCAAGCCGTCCCGTAGAGAATTTAATTCCAAAATCGCTTCCTCGAGCTGCACGGTTTTTGGTGTCAGGTCATTTAACAGCTCGAGGGCGTTTTTGACCGAACCATAAAGCACCAAAAGTGCATCTGTTTGAATCACAATGCCAGGGTGTGAATGATCTGGTGTTTCTACGACCATCACATGGTTTTCGACTGCCAGTACGTTCAAGGTTTCCTTCATGCGTTCACCTTTTCTTGATGGCGCTGCCCTGCCATCATCAAGCCAAGTTGTTCGACAGTTGCAATATCTCGAGAGACAATCCCCATGATTTCCCCCGCGAACATCACGGCAATGCGGTCAGACAACGCCAGCACTTCCTCGAGGTCTTCACTGACCAGCATCACCCCCGCGCCTGCTCTGGCACGCTCGAGCAGCACGTTTTGGACCTGAAAGGTAGCGCCAGCGTCAAGCCCGTAAGTCGGGTGCGAGGCGATAATCAATTTTGGGTTTTCGGCGAGTTCACGGGCAAAAATCAGTTTTTGAATGTTGCCGCCCGACAGCAAGCGCGTTCTGGCATGAGCGCCTGGGGTGCTGACCTCGTAGATTTTGATGCTCTCGAGGGCAAATTTTTCCATCGCTTTAAAGTCCAGTAATTCGCCACTTGCAAAAGGTGCACGTTCAAAACCGCGCAATGCCAGATTTTCGGTGACGGATAAATTTCCGACCACGCCCATGTGCAAACGGTCTTCTGGAATGTGTGCCACGCCAGCGTCGGTGATGATTTTGGCGTTTTTGTTGGTGAAATCTATGCCGCCGATCTTGACACTTCCGCTCGAGACCGCCCGCAGTCCCGTGATTGCCTCGACCAATTCGCGTTGCCCGTTGCCAGCCACGCCAGCCACCCCCAGAACCTCGCCGCCACGAATCTCGAGCGAAAGGTTTTTCACGACGTTCACGCCTCGATCTCCCGCGACGTTGACTTGCTCGAGTTTTAAAACGCTGCTCCCAAGTTTGGTCACGCCGCTCGAGCGTACTTGGGTCACTTCACGCCCGACCATCAATGTTGCCAGGTCGTTTTTGTTTGTGTCGCCTGTATTCATCGCGCCGACCACGCGCCCTTTTCGCAACACTGTGATCCGATCTGAAACCGCCATCACCTCGTCCAGCTTGTGCGTGATGATGATGACCCCTTCACCCTCGAGTTTCATGCGGTTTAAAACCTTGAACAAATCTTTGGCTTCTTGCGGGGTTAAAACGCTGGTGGGTTCGTCCAGAATTAAGACTTTTGCCCCGCGAATCAGTGCCTTTAAAATCTCAACCCGTTGCTGTTCTCCCGCCGAGAGTTGCCAGACTTTGGCTTTAGGTTCGACTTTCAAACCGTACTTTTCGCCTAGCTCGAGAATCCTAGCCTCGAGTGCTCGAGTGGGATTCCAAAAACTGGTCTTGACCGCCAGTGCAATGTTTTCCGCCACAGTGTGTTGCCGCACCAGCATTGGGTGTTGCGCGACCAGACCAATGCCCAAGCGCATGGCATCGAGTGGCGAACGAATCTTGGCAACACTTCCCGCCACCCGAATCACACCGCCGTCGGGTTGATAAATACCGTACAAAACGTTCATCAAACTGGTTTTGCCCGCGCCGTTCTCGCCCAGCAGTGCATGAACTTCGCCGCCCCGAATCTCGAGGCTGACATCATCGTTCGCCACCACGCCAGGGAATATTTTCGTGATTCCCTCGAGCGAAACAAGAGGTGTGGTTGGCGTTTTGCTGTCCTGCGTCATGGTTTGCATCATAACGGTTTCTCGAGTTGCAAAGACAGAACCTTGACATTTGCACGGTAATTTTGGCGCGATGAAAAAATACTTGCTTCCCGCGATTCTCGCCGCGCTCACCGTCTCCACCTTGGGGGCAACCGCCTTCACCCAACAAAGCAATGACGCTTTCAAATTCGTGGCAATCGGTGACACGCCCTACACCCTGCCAGCCGATTACCCACGCTTCGAGCGTTTGATCACAAGCATCAATGCCGCCAAACCAAGCTTTACGGTTCATGCGGGCGACATCAAAAGCGGGTCAACGGAATGCTCTGACGCGAACATTTTAAAGATTCGGGATTACTTCAACACTTTTGAAACCCCATTGATCTACGCCGTTGGTGATAACGAATGGACGGACTGCCACCGCGAACGGGCGGGCAAATTCGATCCGCTCGAGCGATTGGCAAAACTGCGCGAATGGTTTTTCGCCAAAGCCCAAAGTCTGGGTAAACCCCCAATGCCACTCGAGCGTCAAGCCGATGTTAGCGAGTTTAAGAACATGGTCGAAAATGCGCGTTGGAGCAAAAACGGTGTGATTTTCGCCACGCTCAACATTCCAGGTTCAAACAATGGTTTCGAGCGCAACCTCGCCTCGAGCAGCGAATACTTCGAGCGCGACAAAGCCAACGTGTCCTGGATCAAAGAGACTTTCGCCAAAGCCACTGCCAGTAATGCGCCAGCCGTGGTCTTCACCTACCAAGCCGACATGATCTTCAAAATTTCTGCCAGCGGGGATTATGCCAACGCGGGTTACAAAAACACGCTTGCCGCCTTTGCTGTGGGCGCAAAAGCCTTCAAAAAGCCAGTGCTTTTGATTCACGGCGATTCGCACGTGTTCACCATTGACCAACCCCTGCTCGATGCCGACGGCGTGACCGTCCTCGAGAATGTCACGCGGCTCGAGGTTTTTGGCGAGAAGCAAATTCAAGGCGTTGAAGTGCTGGTTGATCCAAACTCGAGCGGCGTGTTTGGTTTTCGTCCGTTGATTGTGACCGAAAACATGAACCCTGTGAAGTAATTCGTTCCCCCAGACTTGAAACAATTGTGCTCGAGTTTAAATTTCGAGCATGATTGTTTTTTGATTCTCGAGATTAGATTGCCCCGTTCACTCGAGGGACGGGTTGAAACGTAACAGGGTCAAAACAATCGACTGCCGTGCCTGGGAATTCTTTGATGAAACGCTCGAGCATGTCGGGGTCGTCTTTGAAGACAGTCATCCAAACAGACCAGAAGCCTTGTCCTTTAGCGGTTCGCACAATTTGCTGCCGCATTTGCAAAGTATCACAGTCACTCAAATCTTGACGCGAATCCGTAGCCATATCCCAAATCTCACGCCGACTGCTCCAGCGTGAATCACTGGCAGTTGAACTTTTATTCAGCCCAAATAATTCTATAGTTCTTTGTGCTCGTGCCTGTTGGTCTATATCCAAACTCGAATTGACTCTGATATTCCCACCAATTGAATACTCAAAAGCACGTGCTGTATTATCCCGATCTGCCCAAAAGTAATCGTCAAGTACAATAGGTTTGTCTTTTTTAGTTGAATTGCAATTTGTGCAAGCCAATAGAAAATTTTCCCAGGCAACTGCCAAATGCGGATTGAGACTTTTGGGTTGCAAGTGCTCAACAGCTAAATTTGTTTTTAACTCCACTTCACAATACGAGCAATACCTACCTAAGCTTCCGCCCAAAGACAGAAATGCTTGTTTGTGCCTGGTAAAAGTAGCAGTTGATGCTTTACGTTGAACTGGTCGCACTTATAGCACTTTCCCTTAATTTTGCTGCCAATCGTTTCATCTCGAGAAAAGCGTGATATGCCGTATTGTCACTGAAAAGTTTAGAGAGTTCGTCCAAACGATTTTTTAACTGCTCGAGTTTCACGCCATCGGTATCTTTGGCTTGTTCAAGAATTTCGTAGTATTCCCTTGCTACCCGTAATTGTTCTTGTTTCGCTTCACTGAGTTGTGGCTCATCGATTTCCATAACGTGTTGGGCGATATCATCAATACTTTTATTCTGATATTCTGCCGCCCCTTCAACTTCGTTGAGGTCAATCAATTCACCAGGGCGCAATGATTGAATAATAAATGGGGAGTGGCTGGTGGCAATAAATTGCACTTTTGGGAAAGTCTTGCGTAAATTATCCACGATGGTACGTTGCCATTTTGGGTGCAAATGCAAATCAAGCTCGTCAATCAAAACCACACCAGGAGTCTCGAGCGTGACGTTCTCGAGAAGGTGCGGGTTGAGTTGCGCCATGCGGTATGCAATATCTGCAACCATAGCTAACATGCTGCGTTGTCCATCACTGAGATTTCTAAAGGGTAAAAGTTTGCCGTGAATTCGAGCCAGTAGTAGTCCGCGATTGATGTCAAAATAGAATTGATCGCACCCTTCTAAACAAGCTTGAACTGCATTCTTAACGGCTTCTAACACCCTAAGTGGTTTGCCTTCCTGAAGCGAGATAAGTTCCATTCTGGCAAGCCACTGTAACAAAGATTCAATGTTAATAGCCATATTTAATGCATCTTTATACCCATCTAATCTTGAACCTGGATTTAAGATTTTTTCATCAAATAACGAAACTTGTTCTGGTTCTTGAGATATATCTTGATTTTCAAGCCACAAGCGTCCCGCACTGTAGTAACGAACAAATGGGATAATAATTTCATTTCCTCTGCGAACTTCTGCTGCAATTTGGATAGCTATTTGTGATAAATCACCTTGAAGGGGAAAAATAAGACTTCCAGTATCATTAAATTTAATGAATCTGGATAAACTAACTATTTTCTCGCCTATTTTTACCGTTATTGTTATCTCAAGTGGAAATCGTTTTTCTAGATTAAATGTTTCACCATGTTTAATTTCTAAGATACGTGCGTCACTCGTGCTAACATTTGAAGAAGCTTTGATACCAGTGGCTTGTATAAATTCTCGAAGTATTCGAGCAAGTGCATCAAGCAATGTCGTTTTGCCTGTTCCATTATCACCAATAATCAAATTAAACCCTTCTCCAAATTCAAGGGTTTTATCCTCAAAATATCTAAAATTTTGGACTCGCAAGGTTTTAATGTTCATCTGGGCTTCCTCGAGCTTTCAGCATATCAAGTCTTACGGGTATAACAAAACCAGGATTCTCGAGTTTTCGGGTTGTGCGCGTTCTGTAAGGCTTCTCGAGGTGATGCCGTAACCCGACCCGTATTTTACCCCTTGAGTCTTTAGACAATCTCTGCTATATTTCCAAGGCTGCCCCGACGGGGTTGATCAACATCGGGTTTTAGACCCGTCGGAGGAAACCAAAATGTTTGCAATTATTCAATCAGGTGGAAAGCAATACCGTGTCAATGAGGGCGATACCATCATCGTCGAGAAACTCGCCCTCGAGCCAGGCGCTAGCTTGTCATTCGACAGCCTTCTTGTTGGTGGCGACACCGTTTTGGCTGGCGCAGATGCTGCCAAGGTCAAAGTGGCTGGCGAGGTCGTGCGTCACGATAAGGGTCGCAAAATTTACATTGACAAGTACAAAAGCGGTATTCAATACCGTCGCCGTAACGGTCACCGCCAAAATTACACGTTCGTTAAAATTACGGGTATCAAATAATCTCGAGCTTAAAACCCTCGAGTTGAACGCTCGAGTTTGAATGGAGTGAAACCTCATGGCACACAAAAAAGGCGTTGGTTCTACCCGCAACGGGCGCGACAGCAATCCAAAGTATTTGGGCGTTAAAAAATTTGGTGGCGAAGTTGTACGTGCTGGTAACATTTTGGTTCGTCAACGTGGCACGAAGTTCAATGCTGGCTTAAATGTCGGCATGGGACGCGATCACACTTTGTTCGCCCTCAGCGATGGCACGGTTAAATTTGCTGACAAAGGCAATTATGGTC
>JANMUC010000532.1:0-5700 GCA_031391225.1 Deinococcales bacterium | reverse complement strand
TTGTTTTATGTTAACTTAATTCTGTTGGGGTACTTAGAGTTTTGCTGTTGGATCGGGAACAATCGGGAATGGTGCGTCTTGCTTGCCGACGTACTGATCGATGCTCGAGCTTGGTGATTCAAAGACGGTGATGATCTCGAGGTTTTTGGCTTGAAGCTTCGGAAATTTTTGGATCAGTTGATGCACCCGCAGGTTGCACATGGCGCACGCGCCGTTTCGTAAAAATGAAAGCAGTAGCCATTTTCCAGCGTAGTCTTGTAGTTTAATGAAGTTGCCCGAACTGTCCTGAACCTGAAAATCTGGGGCAGGTGTGCCTGGTTGGATAAGCATGATGAACACTCCTATATTTATATTGGCTGGGTCGTCTGATCAGCGATCCGAGAATACTAAGCTTACCTGACCAATTTAGTCAAGTGGGCTTACCATCTGCTAGAATAACCGACATGGCGAAACTCAAACGCAACATTACAAGTGCGCAACTCGAGGAACTACGCCAACAACCGCAACCGTTCGGGCGCTTGTTGATTCGCGCCCACCGCGCATTTTTTGCAGCCACAAACACCAAACTGAGCGCTTTAGGATACTCGGATTTTGGCAACGCCAAAGGTACACTGCTGGCGCAACTCGACCCCGATGGCACCCGTTTAACCACACTGGCACAGCGGCTGGGCATCACCAAACAATCGGCAAGCCAACTGGTGACTGATCTCGAGCAGAACGGTTATGTGCAACGCCTGCCTGACCCCAGCGACAACCGCGCCAGTCTGGTCAGGTTTACCGAACGCGGTTGGCAATTTTGTCAGGATGCCAACCGCGTCAGGTTCGAACTCGAGGCTGAATATGAACAGGCGCTCGGCAAGGATGCAATGCAAAACTTGCGTGGTTTGCTCGAGAAGCTACTCGAACAATCGATTTAGCGCTGGCTTGATTTACATGCTCGAGTTTAAGATTTATTTTTGTGCATCCAAATCAAGGTTTAACTCGAGCATCGATACCGTCGGTTCACAGGTCTTGAATCTCGAGCAATGCCCGCACGGTTTTGCCAACGCCTACCGCCGTGCCGAGTAAATGTGGTGGCGTCCGCGTCTGGCTTGAGTGAGGGTTTGTGGCATGGTTTTAGTATCTCAAGGCACTTTACACAGCGCTCTTGGTCAGGCGATCAAAAATTGATTTAAGCTGTTCGTTACGGGCTTTGTGCCGCTTTGAAAAAGTGCTTAAAGTCGTTTAATCTCAGCTTAACTTCAGGCGAGCATCAGCCAATGTCGCTAAACTTTGACCGAGCGAGGTTATTATGGCAACTCAACAACAAAATTCGGCATCCAACCCAAACCCAACTCGAGACGAAAAAGCTGGCGATGAGACTCAGGATCAGGATTTGAAATCCCAAAAAACCAGAATGGATTCTAAACCGGAATCGGACGTAAAACCAGAATCGCTTGAAGCCAAACTCGACGAAATTCGCAACGAACTTAGCGAGTTGAAAGCCAGCATGAAAGTCCTGCTCGCCAAGGCGGAGCCAAAAAACCGTAATGTCAAATCCAAAGCCGCATACAACCAAAATACGGAAAACGAAGATGCCGATCCGGTCGGCGAACAAGCGATTCCGCTCAGTCAGCAAATACGTGATCTGGTCCAAGATTTACAGGAACGTCAATCGAAACTGAAGTCCGGTGTTGAACATCAAGTTCAGGATCAACCGATCGCAACGCTCGGCATGGCGTTTGGCTTGGGCATGGTGATCTCGAGGTTGATGCGGGGTCGCAAATGATGTCCAATGTCGCCGAGATGATGATCGGCGTGGTCGAGTTGCTCGAGCATGAAAGTTTGCAGTTGCGGCGTCGGGTGACCAAAACGGTGCTCGGTTTTGCCTTAAAACTGGGTGCGGTTGTGCTTTTGATTGTTGGCTTGATTTGGCTGGGTTGGGCGGGATTTGCTCAACTCAGCACCATGTTAACGCCGCCGTTGGCGGGATTAATTTCGGGGGTTTTGATGTTTATTTTGGCGGGAGGACTGCTGTGGTTTAGCGACCGCCCATGAACCAAGATTCTAAGATTGAACCACGCAAAAATATTGACTTACCTATGGACAACAAAGCCGCGCAAATTAAGGCAAGCTTGCGTTCTCGAGCCGCGCAATTTGACGGTGAAACCCAAAGAATTCTGGAATCTGTGACCTCTCTCAAAAGTGCTTTCAGTGCCATAAAACACACACCGCTCGAGTTTGGTGCTCGAGCCGTGCTGGCGGTTTTGCAAGAAATTCCGATTGGACCAACCATGCCCTTTTGGATGCGGGCGGCACGTGCCATCGGGCGCGAAATCAGTACGGGTGGTCGCAGGGACTGATCTACTAAAACTTTTTTACAGTTTCTTTTTTGGCGCTTTGTACAAGGAGATGTTGTACAAAGTCATTTTTTGATTTTTAAACCCAAGGAGAACATGATGGCAACCCCAAATCAGAAACTCGAGAAATACCCGACAAAAATTGTGCGTTCCGATTGGGGCTGGATTCCGCTCTTGCAGGCTCCGTTGTTACGGGTTTTATTGATCGTTGCGGGCATCGTTTTGGGCGTGTTGTTGCTGGGTTCGTGGGCAACGGCGGCGGCGAGTTCATTGTTGCTGGTCTTAGCGGCAAGCATCCTGGCGTTGGCGCTGCATCCGTTGGTGGTCTGGCTCGAGATGCGCCGCATTCCACGCGGTGTTGGCGCGTCGCTGGTGGTCCTGCTGACCATCTTTCTTTTGGTTGGCACGCTGGTTTTGATTGCACCACTGCTGTATACCCAAGGTTCACGGTTCGTGTCAGGCGCACCAGAGATGCTGACTCGCATGGAAAAGTCACTGCCTTGGTTGAGTCAAATTCCTGGTGCGACAGACTTGCTTTCGGGCAAAATAAAACCAACGTCGTTGCTCGGCGGTGGAAGTTCGAGTTTGATCACTGGGGTTTCGACGGCAGCCTCGACCTTGATTGGTACTTTGGCTTCGTTGTTTTTGATGGTGACGATGGTGATATTTTTGCTTGCCAATCCGCAACCGATCGTGCGCGGTTTACTGAGCGCCATTCCGAGTACCGTGCGTGCGCCGCTCGAGCGTTTGCTCTCGAGGTTGGGGCGTCAAATCAGCATGTGGTTGGTCGCCGCAGTCACGGTTTCGGTGATTCTGGGAGCGCTGGTGGCGGTTGGTCTGGCACTGGCAGGATTTCAGAATGCTTTGTTGTTCGGCGCAATTTACGCGGTTTGCAACCTTGTCCCCGTGGTTGGACCGCTGGTTGGCATGTTGCCCGCCATTTTGACCTCGGTTGCTGATGCGCAGTGGTCGGGGGTGGGTTGGGCGGTGGTGATTCCGATTGCCTTACAGCAACTCGATGGTTATTTTTTAAGTCCAACGATTTTTAAGCGCACCATAGAATTGCAACCGCTTTCGGTGCTGGTCAGCGTGTCTGTCTTTGGGTCGTTGATGGGTTTTGTCGGCACGTTTTTGGCGGTCCCGATGGTGATTATCATTAAAGCCATTTACGAAGAATTGTATTTGCCCAGCGTTGGCGGCGCGGGTGTATCAGAGGAAGACATTGCCACGGTGCTAAATGTTCCACCGCCAGAAGAACCGCTCGAAGGACCACTTGAAGCCCCAATTGCCGCAGCCTTTGAAGAACCGGTTGTACAGGTAAGCCCGAGTGAACCGAGCATCAAGGTTCTGGAAATTCCTGCGCCAATTTCAACCGAATCGATATCATCTTGAATTTGAGTGTCACTTGAACATTTTATAGTAATGAGTTTTCAGTGGAATGCCAAGTCTAAAGGCTCGAGTTTTAACCCTCAAGCCTTTGCTTTTTGCCGTCTGCGACATGATTTCACAATGTACACGCAATCTTCAGCCGTTACTCAGTTTGTTGGCAGCCCTGGCAAAGCTCGGCATTGAAAGATAGGGACAGCGCAAAGAGCGCCCTAACTAAAAGGAGAATAAAATGAAAGTTACACATTTATTGGCACTTGGATTAATGGCAGTCGCAACCTCGAGCTGTGGTTTGTTTGGCAACGCGATCAGTGGCGGTCCAGGTTTTTCTGGTAGCGTCGAAGGCACTCAACCCGCAGCCGTAAATTATGGTCTGGCTTTGGTGCGTTTCACCACGCTAGGCGGAGCCAGTCAGGAACAATCTGAGACGGCTGCTTTTGCCACGTCAATTGCGATCAACGGTGGCACTGGCGGTTTTACGGGCTTCTTGGTGCCTAACATTGACCTTGCGGGCGACACCCAACGTTTTTACAAATTTGTGGTTTACGAAGACAAAACCGGTGATGGCAAGTTTGATCTTGACGCCACAGGCAACAACGGCGAAAAAGACAAGCTTTTGGCGGACAGCACCAACGGTAAAACCGCTGGTGGCAATCGTTTCTTGGTTTACTCCAAGACCGATGCCGATTGGACCACAGGCAAAACCCTGAAAGCCGGTTGGAACTTGGTGACCGATGTCAATAAAGACACCACCACCGTCACCACCGTCGGACGTGCCGATGATGTGATCAGTCAAACCTTGGGCGGCATCACGATTACCTACTAAAGCTACGTTTTAAAGACTTTAGGTTTTGTCTCGAGTACCGGATTCAAGTGGCACACAAGATCAGCCACTTGAATCCATTCAAAAAGGAGGGTTTCAATGAAAAGAAGTGAATCAAACTACATGCGTCGCGCCCAAGCCGAATTTCTCGAGGGAACAGGTGTGAAAACCCCTTTTGAAGCAGTTCAACGCGGAGTGAAAATGATCGAGCAGTGGTGTGATTGCGTTGAAGCCCACCGCCAAGATTATCTCGAGCGTAGCAATCGTCCTTCGGTTAATAAACTCTCGATTCCGCGTTATTCAGAAAAGCATCTTTTATAAATTTCGCAGAAAGGAACACGATCATGGATTGGGTATTTGTTATTTTGGTTGGTGCACTGATCGGCTGGTTGGCAAGTATTGTTGCCAGCACCGAAAATCAACAAGGAACGCTTGCTAACATTGTGATTGGTATTGCTGGTGCATCGGTTGGGCGTTGGTTGTTTAGCAATGTACTTCACATTGAAGGTGCCAGCGCCGCAGGTTCGTTCTCGCTTTATGGCATTGTCTGGGGTGTGTTGGGCGCTTTGATCGTGATTTTCTTGTTGCGTTCGTTGCGGTTTATTCGCTGATCAAATGAAGACCTGAGGATTTAAGATTGATTTTCGCTCGAGATTCGGCAGGCGTACCAAAACACGGACCAGAAATGGGATATCAACCAAAACAAGAAATGAGGTTTTTATGGATTGGATTGTCGTCATTATTGTGGGTGCTTTGATTGGTTGGTTGGCAAGCATTTTTATGAAAACCGACGCCCAACAAGGTCTGATCACCAACATCCTGATTGGTATTGGCGGAGCAGCACTTGGTCGCTGGTTGCTTGGTGATGTGATCGGTTTGAGCGGTGCGCAAGCGGCTGGAGCCTTTTCAATTGCTGGTGTTTTCTGGGGCGTGGTCGGTGCAGCCATTTTAATTGGTTTGCTGCGGGCGCTTCGTGTAGTTCGCTAATTTCGTGTGGTTCGTTAATTTGATTTTTGCACAACATTTACTTTTTACGTTCGCGCGTTTTACCAATGATGGTTTCATCCGACTTGAAAGATAGGGGTGAATACCATCATTGTTTTTGTTGCCAATTTTAGAGTTTGTCTGGACGACCAAACTCGAGATTTTTTA
>JANMUC010000509.1:0-3521 GCA_031391225.1 Deinococcales bacterium | reverse complement strand
GGATGCTTGAGTGCCGCGAGCAATAACTCAGGCAGGTTCTCGAAGGCGCTTTGATTCTCGATCTTGAGCACAATGCCGATCTGAGCGCCGTCCAGACGCTCGAGTTCGGCAATCAGCGCCTCGATGTCCTGGCGGTTGCGCACGAACGAGAGCGAGACCATATCGCCGTGTTCGACAATAAATTGCAAATCCTCAAGGTCCTGCTTGCTCAGGGCGGACAAATGAAAATTGGTATCTGGCAGATTGATGCCTTTTTCGGCGCGAAGCTTTGCCGTTGCGCCGACCAGATGCGTGACCTCGACCTCGAGTTGATGCGCCCTGACCTTACGAACCAGTCCAGAAATTTTGCCATCATCGAAAAAGATACGTTGACCAACCTGCACATCGTTGAAGACCTCTGGCAGTGTACAGGCAATGTGTGCTGGCACAATAGAACCAGCCTCGAGCCGAGCGTTCTCGCCAGGGATTGCCTCGCGCGTCAGGATCAACACATCCCCGACAGCTAACTCGAGGAATTGCGGGATTGCTGGCAGCCTGCCAATCCGACCCTTCAAGTTGTGCTTGCCTTTGCGGTGCAGGCGAATCGGCATCTGCGAGGTCAGATAGACAGTGCGGTCAGTGGTGCAAATGATCTCCTGATCTGCGTCCTCGACCACCACTAGCCCTCGTGACCGACCTCGGGCATCGGTCAGCTCAAAACGATCACCAGGCTGAGCGTGTTTGAGCAGCGTTGCCTCGATGGGGATGCGCTCCAAGTCAACCTGTGTATTGACTTGCGGCTCGAGTTGTGAATTTGTCAGCATCACTCGAACCGGAACGGTCACGCGTCCCAACGCGTCGCGGCTTGGTTTGATCTTGAGCACCTCTGGTCCGAGGACGATCTGACCGGTACGCAATTTCGGTCCAGCCAAATCGAAAACCACACGGCACGTTCGCCCGAGGCGTGCGCTTTGGGCGCGGCGATGCTCGAGCATCTGCGACCAAGCGTCTGCGCTATCATGGGCGCAGTTGATCCGCATGATGTCCATGCCAAACTCGAGCAATTGTCCGATCAGACCGTCATCGTTGGCGGCTTGGCTCGGCATGGTGACCATGATCCGAACCAAGCGATGCTTTGGACTTGACCCAAACATTCGTGTCGCATGGTTTTTCAGCAAACGGTCACCCGATCTGGGGTCAGCCATCGGCTCGAGGTCGTTCGGAAGACTCGAGCCTGACAGACGATTCAATGCGGTCAACACCGCATTCAAGGTCGGCAGAACATTTGCCTCCATTCTGCCGAGTGAACTTAGACCCAAACGTTGCAGCGCAAGTTGGGTGGTTCGCAAATCCTTGCGCCGCAACGCAAGGTAGTGAACGAGGTTAAGTGCGCTCTCGCGGTACGGGGCGCGAACCTGTTTTAAATCGGACGCGAATTCTTGCTCGAGCCGCACCGCCTCGTCTCGTAAAAAGGTCACATCGGCGGTAATGCGGGCGTACTGATCTTGCAGCGTCAGGTTTATTCTTGCCCGCTTGGAACTCATGCGCCCACACTGCTCGAGTTTTTAAAGGTTTCTGATACGCCATTATTCAACATCTTGCTCCTCGAGTTTTATAAGCCCGTACCGCCAATGGTTTTGCTGACGTCGCTATTGAATTCAATTTCTTCAACCTCAAATGTCGCCCAAGGTTTGCCGTCATCCATCCAGATGACGGTAGATTCTTTTAAAACCTCAAACCCACCAACCTCACCCCAAACTCGAGCCTGATTGATCCATAAGACTTTCTGATCTGTCTTAAAGCGCATTGACTCGAGATATGTGAGCAAGTGCGTGACCGGATCGAACCTTGCGATAAACGTTTCAGTGCTTGCCTCAAACGGTACAGTCAGCGTCGCCGTCATGTCATTCACGTCATTCCAATGCACCCGAGGGTCGGTCAGCAGAATTGCGGGAAACCAGAGCGCCTCCGCCCAGACCGCAAGGTTCGCCCCTTGATTCGCTCGAGGATCGTTTGTTGTTATACCCCACGGCATTGCCATACGACTCGAGCTTGCGATATACGACTCGTTGATTTTTAGAATCGGCAACCCGAAAATGGTGGCTTCAATGTAATGACGGTAATCCTGACCGGCGACGTGTGTAAATCGAAAACGAGCCGGAAGGCTAATTGGTCCAACGGGGCGAAGTGAGGCGTGACCTGAAATCACCGCCGAGCGGATTACAGGGATTTTACTGCCGTATATTTTTTGGTAGAACCTGGCGACAGGCGCAGGCAAACCCGCAGGCAATGGTATCGTCTCGAGCTTGGTTTGTGATGACTCGAGGGCTGGGAAAGATGCGGGTTTCACTTGCAAACCAACAAATGCAAGCCCGACCAAAATCAGCAAGCTCGAGAGAAAAATCAAAATAATTTTGAACAGAATGTTCATAACAACCTTCTTCGAGACGTTCAGACGGAATCTTGAGGGTTTGTTGAAGGCGCTGCTGGCGGCACGGTATCGGTGCGTTCAACGACAATGGTCAAACTTGCCGCCAACGCCGCAATCGCGCCAATGGCAGCCCAGACGGGCAACAGCAACGCGCCAACCACACCGAGCGTCAATGGAATTTCGATCAGCGTGTGACCTTCCTCGTTTTTAATCGTGATGCGGCGAATATCGCCCTCGTGAAGAATTTCTTTGAGCTTGCTGATGACACTATCGCCGTGCAGTTTAAATTCTTGGGTTTTGGGTGTCATGGCGTTCTCCTTTTATGGTTTCTCGAGAGGCTGAGTTTGACGGTGCGGATGGTGTGGAAGACCAGAAATCACCCCTTTACTGCGGAACTCGAGTGCGATTGAATCCACGTTTAGCACTTCGCAAGTGCAGCATTGTGCATGACTATTACCACGGTGTTACCAATGTGTCCTGACCGAACGCTATGCTAGCTTGAGCCTGAAATTTATGGCGTGGGTCAGATAAGACGCGAGCCACGTCAGGTCTGCGTTCTGTTGATGATGTTCAGCCCACAGTCACAACCTCGAGCGGACGCAGCACTTGCGCGATGCCCTCGCTCCAGGCGCTGATCGCATTCCAATCCCTAAAGTCGCCAGTCGGAGCGCCAAGCGCACGGATCATGATTTTCTCGCCGAAGTTCAGGTCGTGAATGTCAATCTTGCCATGAAACAAAACGGTGTCGTGCGGTTTGATTCGGTCAGCAATGGCTTGTTGCGCCTCTGGGAATCTCCAGCCGTGCATCCGTTTGACCGGATCGCCAGGACCGGTTGGTCCGCTCGAGAACATCCAGACGGGTCGGGTTGAGAGCGCATTCTCGTGCGTCTCGAGGAACTCCACGGCATCCTTCATCCAGTGACCCATGTAGACGGCACTGCCGAGGATCACGGCGTTGTACGGGCTGAGATCGGTCACACTTGCGGCGGGCAGAACGCTGACGTTCTGTCCTTTGGAACGTAGCACCTCGGCGATTTTGTTGGCGATCTCGGCGGTTGAACCAGACCTGCTTGCGTAGGTCACAAGTACGTTTTTCATATGAATTCCTCCA
>JANMUC010000483.1:0-12590 GCA_031391225.1 Deinococcales bacterium | reverse complement strand
ATTTTTAATATTTTCTTTTGCATTTTCATTTAGGACATTAGGAAGTAAGATATTAAAAACAAATGATTTTTCTTATGGAATATATATATATCATGGTTTACTATTAAATATTTTTGTAGGTTTAAATATGAATAATCAAAGTTATATTTTACATTTTTCGTTATTAACGTTTTTGTTTTCGTATATTTCGTGGAATTTAATAGAAAAAAGATTTATTAATATAAATTTGAAGAGGAAAATTGTTAATTTTTAATATTGGAGAACCGTGAAATATATACATCTATCAATTATTATTGCATACATTGCTGCTTTTTTGTATAGTGGAGTGGGTTTTGAATATTTAATTCCACTTTTATTGCTTAAGGTAGCGTATTTAATCTTAGTTATTTTTATGAAAAGGAATTCTGGGCTTTATCTTTTGGATTTTTTCTTAATAATATGGGGAATTCTCATTGAAATTCCCAGCCTTTTAGTTTTTTCTCAAGAACCAAACCCTGAATTCATTCAAGGTATATTTGCTTTTGCATTGCCAAATTTAATGGCTAGCATATTTGCAATTTTTCGTGAGACATATATTTTAAAGCAAAAATTTATATATACATATCTAAAAATTAATTATACTGATAGATTATATATTATTATAATGGGAATTATATCGTGTATTATCGCCGCAATATATCTTAAAGCTTTGAAAGAAATACCTATAATAACTGCTTTGACTTCAAGAGGATCAACCGTTGATTTAAATGCTTTGCGAAATGATAGTTTAAAAAGTTTAGAAGTCCCTGGATATCTATTGTACCTTATTGCTTGGGCGCGAGATTTTATGTTTCCTATCGCAGCGTCTGGAAGTATTATTTTAGCGCTTCGTGATAAAAAATTTCCTAAAATAATCGCTTTGATTTTTTCTTTTGTTGGATTATTCTTTATCTCTGCAAGCACAGAAAAAGCCCCAATTTCATTTTTTATTTTTTCAATTTTACTGACAATAGTAGTATATTTTCGAATTAATAGAATTAAAATTAATAAGATTATGTTGGCAGTTTTAGGGATACCAATAGTTGCGATTCCAATATTTTTATTGGCAATTGGCGCTCAATCTTCTGGCGTTGATTCGTCTCAAAGTCTAGAATCAGGAGTAACTAACTTTATAAACCGTGCTTTTCTCGTACCTTCAAGAGTGGCATTGATTCATTTTGATGTTTTCCCGAGTAGATTATCTTTCTTAGAAGGTTCGTCTATGAACGTAGTAAATGAGTTAGCGGGTAAAGAATTTTTTAATTTGGCAAATTATTTGTATGTATACTATAACCCTTATGATTCAACTCCTGATTCATATGGATATGCAAATGGAAGTTTTATATCTGAAATCTGGGCTAATTTTTCATGGGTTGGGGTTTTCATTGTCTCTTTACTTTGCGCCTTTTTTATTTCCATGGGAGATTTAATTTATATCACTAGTAAAAAAAATGTACTTGTTATATCAAGTTTTAGTGCGATGTTTATCGCAATATTAGGTCTAATAAGTGGAAATTTTACTATTTTTTTAATAACAAAAGGGTTCGTTATTCAATTGGTATTACTTTTTTTTGTTGGGCGAATTAATAGTTTAAACTTACCATTGATTAAAAATGTATATAATAAATCTGAAATAACGTAATTCGGATATGAATGTGTAAAAGTAGATTTTTTAAGTAATCGGAGATAATTAATGTCTAAAAAAATATTAACAATATTAGGTGCGCGACCACAGTTTATTAAAGCTTCAGCACTCTCGAGTTTGATTCGAACTCATCCCGAAATACATGAAGAAATTGTACATACTGGACAGCATTATGACAATAATATGTCCAATGTTTTTTTCGACGAACTTGGAATTCCTGAACCAAAATATTTTTTAAGTGTAGGCTCGCAATCACACGGTTTGCAAACTGCGCATATGTTAGAGAAAATTGAGCGCATAATGCTTGATGTGAAACCTGATCTTGCTTTGGTCTATGGTGATACGAATTCCACACTTTCGGGAGCGCTTGCGGCATCAAAATTGCATATTCCTATTGTCCATGTTGAAGCCGGATTAAGGTCATTTAACAAAAAAATGCCCGAAGAAATTAATCGTGTTTTGACTGACCATGTTTCTTCATTACTTTTTGTGCCGACAAAAACTGCGGCATTGAATCTTCTTTCTGAAGGAATTAATGCGGATCTGGTTCATGTGGTTGGCGATGTTATGTTCGACGTGGCTTTATTTCAAGCAGACCGTGCTTTGAAGTACAGCGACATATTAGAAAAACAAAATTTGGAACCTGGAGATTATATACTTGCAACGATTCACAGAGCAGAAAACACAGATAACCCTGATCTTATGGTAAGTATTGCAAATGCTTTAAAGCAAATTGGAAATCGGCACAAATTGATAATTCCTTTACATCCGAGAACTAGAGGGATACTTTCAAAACTTGGACTCTGGGAATCGTTAGAGAAATCTGTTCACTTTATCCAACCTGTAAGTTACCTCGATATGGTGATGTTAGAAAAAAATGCCAAACTGATCGTGACAGATTCTGGCGGGGTTCAAAAAGAAGCATTTTTTTATAATATCCCGTGTGTTACCATTAGAACTGAAACTGAATGGGTCGAACTTGTTGAATTGGGATGGAATGTTTTGGTGAATCCAACTGACACAGACCAAATTGTCAATACGGTTGAACATTCGATTGGGAGCAACGGAAAGCTCGAGTTCCCGTATGGTCATGGAACTGCCGCAAATGAGATATTGGCAATCATCTCACAGTATTTAAGTAGTTAACTGCTGAATCGAGTGTTTGGTTTTTTTGCGCTTTAAAAGTGCCTGTATTGTTTAAAATACAATAGAAATCGTAGTGTTTAGAGTAAGGGAATTTGTTAATGAAGAAAATTTGTATCATTACGACAATACATCCTCAATATGACGCAAGAATATTTGAACGCACGATTATTCCCTTATTTGAAAGTGGTTATGATGTTTCAGTCATTGCACCTTGGAAACCCCATCCGGATTATTTGGGTATTCAATGGATTGAATTACCAGTCTCAAGAATTCGTTTTTCAAGAATTTTACATGGTTTTTACGCCTTTGTAAAAGTATTGAGAGTTGATTCTGGGGTGTTGCATTTTCATGATCTTGATTTTATGGTTTGGGCGCTCTTGGTAAAATTTATTTCGGGAAAAAAAATTATTTATGATTGCCATGAAAATTATGCTGAAGAAATATTGTACGGTAAACCTTGGATTCCAAAGTACCTTCGTGTTGCTTTATCAAAAATTACAGGTGTTGTAGAAAAATTTTGCTCGAGATTTTTTGATCAGATTGTTGCTGTTGTTCCCAATCAAGTTATCCGATTTTCTGAAACTTCAAAAAACGTAATGCTGATACGGAATCTTTCTGTTTATAAACCGTATCGAGAATTAGAACATGAGAAAAACATTATCTATATTGGTTCCATTTCAGAAAATTATGGCGGCGAAGCAATTTTAAATCTTGCGAGAACACTGAAAAAACATGGAAGTACATTAAATATTATTACTTTTGATAAATTTGACACATCTTATAAATCGTATTTTACGCAATATGTTGATCAAGAAAATTTACCGATATCTATTCAACCGAGATTTAGCCGCGACCAAATTCTAGATGTAATGTCTAAAGGTTGTGTTGGATTGTCATTCAGTGAAGATACCGTCAGTAATAATCTTGGTTTTCCAACAAAACTTTTTGAATATATGTCTTTTGGAATACCTGTCATAGCATCTGACACAATTCGGCATCAACAAATAATAGAATTTTCTAAATCTGGAATTTTGGTAAATGATAAAGATATAGAGAGCGTGTACAGCACTGTTACTAACTTAATCGAAAATAACGAATTGATAAGTAAATTAAAAGAAAATGGATTTCATGCAATTGAAAATGAATACAATTGGAATCTCGAGAAACAAAAATTAATTGATGTATATGAAAGACTTTTGGGGTAATTGAATGAATAAATCTTTAAACAAAACCGTTTTAGTTACTGGCGGCACTGGTTCTTTTGGACAAAAAATGCTTAAACGCCTACTTTCTGAAGATGTCTCTGAGATTCGGGTTTTTAGCCGTGACGAATTAAAACAAGAAATGTTGCGAAACGAAATTCAGGACGCTCGAGTTAAATTTTTTATTGGTGACATTCGTGATTTTAACAGCATAGACCAAGCCATGCACGGCGTGGATATGGTGTTTCATGCTGCGGCATTAAAACAAGTTCCATCGTGCGAATTTTTCCCGATGCAAGCGGTTTTAACCAACGTTTTGGGTAGCGAAAACGTGATTCAATCTGCGGTTAAGCACAATGTTGCTAAGGTTGTGTGTTTAAGTACCGACAAGGCAGTTTACCCAGTTAATGCCATGGGTATGACCAAAGCCTTAATGGAAAAACTTGCTCAGGCAAGCTCGAGACACCTTGGTGTGGGTCAAACCACGATTTGTTCTGTGCGCTACGGCAATGTGATGTATTCTCGAGGGTCGGTGATTCCGTTGTTTGTGCGTCAAATTCGGCAGGGGAAACCGCTTACCGTGACCAATCCTGAGATGACCAGATTCTTGTTGTCATTGCAAGTGGCAATTGAATTGGTGTTGTTTGCTTTTGATCATGCCGAGCAAGGTGATGTTTTTATTCGTAAAGCCCCAGCGTGTTCGGTGGATGTGCTGGTGCGAGCATTAAAGGAATTGTTTAATGCCGATAACTCGGTGCAAGTGATTGGGGTAAGACACGGCGAGAAAACCTATGAAACCCTGGCAACAGCAGAAGAATTGTTAAAATCTGATGATATGGGCGATTACTTTCGGATTCATATGGATGACCGCGACCTCAATTACGGCAAGTTTTTTACCGAAGGTCAGGTTAAACAAGCGACCATTGCCGACTATCATTCGCACAACACCGAGCAACTTGATATCGAAGCGGTCAAAAAACTTCTTCTGACCCTTCCCGAAATTCGTCTCGAGCTTGGTCTGCAACCATGAACTCGAGGTTTACTGTTGGGGTGACAGGCTGTCGTGGTTTGTTGGGTTGGCACGCGATTGGTTTTCTAAAATCGTTGCCAAATGTGGACATCAAATTCGCAGACCGCGATACTTTTGCAGATGCATTGCAACTTGAGGATTTTGTTAAGGCTTGTGATTCAGTCTGGCATTTTGCGGGTATGAACCGTGGTGACGATTCAGAAGTTGCTCAAACGAACTTAGCATTAACAACTCAACTTATTACCGCGCTCGAGTGTACCGAATCTAAGGCGCATGTCTTGTTCTCAAACTCGACCCATATCGCACGGGATACGGCATATGGTCAGACCAAACGAGAATGTGCTGTGTTGCTGGCTGGCTGGGCGTTGCGTGCTGACGCGTTGTTCTCGAACATGATCTTACCGAACGTTTTTGGTGAAGCTGGCAAACCCTTTTACAACTCGGTTGTCTCCACGTTTTGCTTTCAAGTTGCTCGAACTGAAGAAACAGTCGTGCATCAAGATGCTGAACTCGAGCAAGTTCATGCCCAAGTTGTGGCTCGAGCTTTTTGGGATGCGGTCTGTGAAAAACGTGCTGGAGATTTTTGGTTGCCTGGGCGCAAAATCAGTGTTCTGGGTTTACTCGAGCGGATTCGTGGTTTTCATACTTTGTACAGCTCGCATATTTTCCCAGATGTGCGCGATGATTTTGACCGTGACCTGTTTAATACCTGCCGCTGGTATTTGTACCCAGACCGTTATCCAACGCCATTAACATTGCACACCGACGCTCGAGGATCGTTATTTGAATCGGTCAAGACTTACAATGGTGGGCAAACCTTTCTGTCTACCACCAAGCCTGGGATTACCCGTGGAAACCATTATCACACGCGTAAAATCGAACGTTTTTTGGTGGTTTCTGGCGAGGCAGAAATCAAGATCCGACGGGTTTTTGATAATGAAGTGAAAGTTTTTAAAGTTTCTGGAACGCAACCAAGTTACGTGGATATTCCAACGCTGCACACGCATAACATTACCAACACTGGACTCGGTGAATTGGTAACATTGTTTTGGACACACGAATTTTTTAATCCTGATTTTCCCGATACGATCATGGAGCAAGTTGAATGAATCAAGCAATGAAAGTCATGACGGTTGTTGGAACTCGACCAGAAATTATTCGGTTATCTCGAGTGATTTCGGTACTGGATGCAAGCATGAATCATGTTTTGGTGCATACTGGACAAAATTATGATTACGAACTGAATCAAATTTTTTTTGATGATCTCGAGATTCGTAAACCCGATCATTTTCTCGAAGCGGCTGGTGGCAATGCAGCTCAGACCATCGGGCAGATTATCATCAGTATAGATGCGGTTCTGGAAGTAGAAAAACCCGAAGCGTTATTGATTTTGGGTGATACCAACAGTTGTTTGGCGGCAATCCCTGCCAAGCGGCGTAAAATCCCGATTTTTCATATGGAAGCAGGAAACCGTTGTTTTGATCAACGCGTTCCTGAAGAAACCAATCGTAAAATTGTCGATCACACGGCAGACATTAACTTGACTTATTCAAGTATTGCCAGAGAATATTTGTTACGAGAAGGATTGCCTCCAGACCGAATAATCAAAACGGGCAGCCCAATGTTTGAAGTGCTTCATCATTACCTGCCAAAAATACAGCAAAGCAACATCCTCGAGCGTCTTGGCTTAAAACCGCAAGAATATTTTGTGGTTAGTGCCCACCGTGAAGAAAACGTTGACAGTGAAACAAACCTCGAGAAACTGCATTCGATTTTGAATTTGCTAGCCCAAACGTATGGGCAGCGAATTATTGTTTCAACGCATCCACGCACCCAAAAGCGCATTGATGCTCGAGGGTTGGTGTTCGATCCGCTTGTAGAATTACTAAAACCACTTGGTTTTAGTGATTATGTGCATTTACAGACAAAAGCCCGAGCGGTATTGTCTGACAGCGGCACGATTACCGAAGAATCTTCGATTCTGAATTTTCCAGCGCTGAACATTCGTGAAGCCCATGAGCGCCCTGAGGGGATGGAAGAAGCCAGTGTGATGATGACTGGACTCGAGCCTCAACGTGTGCTTCAAGGTTTAAGGTTGCTAGAACGGCAGGCTCGAGAAACACGAAATTTCCGACTTGTTGCTGATTACAGTATGCCAAATGTATCGGAAAAGATTACTCGAATTATTCTCAGTTACACAGATTATGTCAATCGTGTGGTTTGGCGTAAATAAATGCGAATTTTAATTATCTCTCAATGGTTTAGTCCTGAACCCGTTATGAAAGGTATTACTTTTGCTCGAGAATTGTGTCGTCTTGGGCATGAGGTCGAAGTGATTACGGGCTTTCCCAATTACCCTGGTGGAAAAGTGTATGCAGGGTATCGTATTCGCCCATTTGAAGTGGAAATTATTGAAGGAATTCGTGTGATTCGGGTAGCCATGTACCCAAGTCACGATGCGTCCGTGCTAAAAAGGTTGTTGACCCACGGAAGTTTTGCAGTTAGTGCCTTATTGATTGGTGGGTGGATTGCTCGAAAACCTGACGTGATTTATACCTATGACACGCCGTTAACCGCAGGTGTGATTTCGGTGCTTCTTGGCTGGTTGAAACGCGCCCCAATGATTTTTGACTTGCAAGATTTGTGGCCCGATACCATTGGTGCAACCAGCAAGCTTTCCAATCCGCGTTTGCTGGGTTTCCTTCAATCGATTTGTAATTGGGTTTATGCTCGAGCTAAAAAAGTCGTTGTGCTCAGTCCTGGTTTTGCAAAAACGCTCGAGGAACGTGGTATTGCCAAAGATCACATTCGTGTAATTTACAATTGGTGTGATGAAACAGAACTGACCTTAAAAGAAAATGTAGATACTGCAATTGAAATGCAGGCGGAGCAGCACTTTAATGTGGTATTTGCAGGCAGTATGGGTAAGGGACAGGGCTTGGAAACCGTAATTCGTGCTGCAAAATTGGTTGAAGCCAAAAACCCCAGAGTTCAATTTTTGTTAGTCGGAAGTGGTGTCGAACTCGAATATCTAAAACATATAGCTCGAGAATTGAATGTTACCAATTTACGGTTTTTACCACGTCGCCCTATGACCGAAATTGGGCAAGTGTTTTTTTATGCCGATGCGTTGCTGGTTCATCTCAAAGACGAACCTTTATTTGCCGTGACCATCCCATCCAAAACCCAAGCCTACTTATCGGTCGGTAAGCCCGTCATCATGGCAGTTCGGGGTGATGCTGCGGATTTGATTATTGATGCAAACGCAGGGATTACTTGCGAACCCGAGAATCCACAAGCTTTGGCAGATGCTGTATTGCATCTGACAGAACTGCCAAAAGATCAATTGCTACAACTAGGAGAAAATGGGGCGAATTATTATCAAAACGCCTTATCGGTACGGGTTGGAACGCAGGCTTTTATCAATGTGTTTCAAGAAGCCATCAAGGAACGCGCATGAACAACACCTTCAAAGCTAGAGCCGCAGTTTCAAGTGATCTTCCAGCCATTGTGAATATTCACAATGCTGCATTTCCAGGGTTTTTTATGACCTTGTTAGGACCAGTATTTTTGCGCCGCTATTATCAATTGGTGCTCGAGTATCCTTTACATCTTGCATTTGTGATTGAAGATAATTCTGGTGTAGTGCGGGGTTTTGTGGTTGGCTTTCAAGCACCAAGTTTGTTCTATGAACAATTACGCGCACGAAAATTACAATTTGGTTTGGCAGCAATCGGCTATTTGATCTTGCGTCCCAAGTTATGGATGCGGGTTTTCAACAATGCCAGACGGGTGGACGATGCCGCATCACAAATGGGGTCAGATCAGCAAATCGTTGAACTTACCTCAATTGGCATTGATCCTTCGGCAAAACAGCATGGGTTTGGAACAAAGTTGGTTACTATGTTTCTCGAGATGGCAAAACAAAACCAGGCAGATCATGTTGTTCTGACCACCGATGCTTTACAGAATGATTCTGTGAATGCGTTTTACCAAAAACTTGGATTTAAGCTTACTCGAGTGTTTGAAGGTACTAAAGGGCGTTTGATGAATGAGTATCTGTTTCAATTCAACAATTCCATAATAAGATAAAGAACACTGAATAAACCTTCGCCTAACGTTTTGAACATCAATATTTGAGGAGAATTACATGGCTCGAGATCGATTTTTAACTTTTTCACCACCAATGATTGGTGATGACGAAATCAATGAAGTGATAGACACTTTGCGTTCCGATTGGATTACAACTGGTCCAAAAACCCGAAAGTTTGAGCAAGAATTTGCCACTTACCTGGGCGCATCCGAAGCACTGGCGCTTAATTCTTGGACAGCGGCGGCGCATACGGCGTTGGTCACGGCAGGTATTGGTCCTGGTGATGAAGTGATTACCACCGTGAACACATTTGCTGCAACAGCCAACATTGTTGAGCATGTGGGTGCGCGACCTGTGCTGGTAGATGTTGAACCAGATACCTTAAATCTTGATCCGAAGAAACTCGAGGCGGCAATAACAACGCGCACCAAAGTGGTGATCCCTGTTCATTTTGCAGGGCATCCGTGTGATATGGACCCGATTAACGAATTGGCAAAAGCCCACAACCTGATGGTACTCGAGGATGCAGCCCATGCTTTACCCGCTCGGTACAAAGGGAAATTAATTGGTTCGGGATCTAATCCTGTTGGTTTTAGTTTTTATGCCACAAAAAATTTGGCAACTGCTGAAGGTGGGATGCTGACCGCTGCACCTGAATTCTTAGCACAAGCTCGGATCACAAGTTTGCATGGCATGAGCAAAAACGCTTGGAATCGTTATGGCAAGGGTGGGAATTGGTTTTATGAGGTTATTATGCCTGGTTTTAAGTACAACATGACCGATATTCAGGCATCTTTGGGTTTGGTGCAATTACGTAAGCTCGAGTCAATGCAGCAACGTCGTCGTGAGATTGTGGCAATGTACAATGCAGCTTTTAAAGATTGCGATGCGCTCGAGTTGCCTGTTTCTCGACCGGAGGTCGAACATGCTTGGCATTTGTATGTGCTGCGTTTGAATTTAGAGATGCTAAAACTTAATAGGGCAGAATTTATTGAACAGATGGCTGAACGCAATATTGGAACAACAGTTCATTTTATTCCGATTCATCTTCATCCGTTTTATCGGGATAAGTATGGGTATTCGCCTCAAGATTTTCCAGTTGGTTTTGGTCATTATGAACGGATGCTCAGTTTACCACTCAGTCCGCGTCATAGCGACCAAGATATTGCGGATACCATTGAAGCTGTTTTGGATATTGTAAAACAGTATCGAAAGTAATATGAGTATTCAAAAGCGTTTATTTGATTTATTCTTTACGATCCCTGGCTTAATTGTTCTGCTTCCTTTATTTTTGATTATTGCTTTATTGATCAAATTAGATGATGGTGCGGCAGTTTTCTTTTTTCAGGAACGAATTGGTTGGCGTGGGAAACCATTTCGGATGTGGAAGTTTAGATCAATGGTGGTCAACGCTGAAAAAATTGGAACGCAATTAACTGTTGGTCGTGATAAACGCATTACGCGGGTTGGTTATCTTCTGCGAGTCTCAAAAATAGATGAGCTTCCTCAATTAATCAATGTTTTGTTGGGCGAGATGAGTTTGGTTGGACCGCGACCTGAAGTTCCGAGATATGTGAACTTGTACACCCCTGAACAGGCAAAAGTGCTCGATCTTGTACCCGGAATGACGGATCTTGCCTCAATAGCTTACCGAGATGAAAACGACATTCTTGCGAATGCCTCAGACCCTGAACGTGAATATATTGAAAAAATTATTCCTGATAAAATTAAGATTAATCTTCAATATGCTGCTCAAGCTTCTGTTTGGAACGATTTTTTGGTCATTTTAAAAACGGTCAAGTTAATTCCCTGATACTAAAAATATGGTCAATTACCTATTAAAAAACTTTGAGAAGCCAATTTTTATTCTAATTTTAACACTTTCTGGATTGATGTTGGCTATTTTTCCACAAATTTCTGTTGGAACTATTTTCGTACTTGGTTTTATATTTTTTAAATTAGAACTAAAGGAATTCAATTTAATAATTTCATATTTAGTGTTCGCATTGATTAGTTTTTTTACCGCAGTTAAAAATGATAGTGTAGGTCTGATACTTCAGTCAATTTTTCCTGGATTTTTATATTTTGGATTCAAATTTATTAATGGAAAACATAATTTAAAAGCGATTGTTTTATATATTTTGAGCGGATTAATATTAATTTTGGCATACAGCTTTATTACTTTTTGGAAACCTACTAATCATCCTTGGAATATTGACCCTAATCTAGCCAGCTCTAGTATGATCGATGGAATTTTAACAGTTAAACCCCTAGCAAAGACTGATTCTTGGATACTCAAACCAATGAATCTTTACGAATCTGGTCGAATCTCTTATACTGTTCAGATTCAAGCGTCAAAATCAATTCGCCTAAACACCTTTATTCTTCAAGCCGATAATCTACAAAAAAGATATGACAAATACTGTGACATTCAAACGACTTGGACAACATGCACGATTACTGCTTCTTTTGAAAACACCAAGGGCTTATATTTTGGCGTTGGTTTGCTTGGCACCTGGAAAAATAGCGACCCAAGCTTGGAATTAAGAAACGCAGATGTCATTTCTTTAGAACGAGACAGTTTTTTACAACGGATACTTGACGTATCTCGAGTTGCAGGTCTTACATTTAACGAAAATGCGTTTGGTGTAACGGCTGCACTTATTGGCATTCTGGCATTAGGGCTTTTGGGTTGGTCGTGGACTGGAACAATAACATCGGTATTTGCATTGCTTGCCATGATCATGTCAGGTTCTCGAGGAGCAGGGATTGGTTTTATCGTTGGACTTGGTATTTTGGCATTGGGAAAAAGTAGATTTTACAAGTTTATCCCCATTGCAATTATACTTGTGGTGATTTTTATTGGAGTGTTGCAGTTTAATTTATTGCAAAAATCCATTGTTTTTCCTGTCGCTAATTCTCCGTCTAACCTTCGACTTATCGACACGTCGGACAGCAGTTCAATACAAACAAGACTTGTGATTTGGCGACTCGCACTAAAAGCATGGCTCGAAACTCCTAATACTATTTTGTTTGGTACTGGCAACTTGCAAACTGCAATGCAATCACAAATAGATACACGAGCGACTCAAGCAGGATTTACCAATGAAACCATTACCCATGCGCACAGTTTGTGGTTGCAGACATTGGGTGAAAGCGGCTTGATTGGATTTTTTGCGCTTTTAAGTTTTTTAAGTGTCATTATTGCCAAAGCTTGGCGTGAACAAGATGCTCTTTCGATGGCGCTCCTGAGTTCTATTTTGGTGATTAACAGTGTAGACTACTTATTCTTTTTTGCAGGAGTACAGTTTTTTTTCTGGATGTCCGTTTCTGGGTTTAAGAATTTAGATAAGGAAACTGAAAAAACCTTGTAGTATACTTATTTTTCTTGTCCCTTAAGAAAAAAATAGGTTGCTCGAGCCATTTGCTTATATCCCAATAACCCAGGATGTACTC
>JANMUC010000465.1:0-4027 GCA_031391225.1 Deinococcales bacterium | reverse complement strand
GATTGGGGTTTCAGCCAGTTTTGTAAGTACCTGATGGGTTTCATCAAAACGTCCCGAAAGCATGAGCGCCCAAGCTTTTTGGTAAGAAATGATGCGGTGTGGTGGCTTATCAGTGTCATTGAAAAGTTCTGCCACATACTTTAAAAGACGGTCATATTGACCCATGTTAATCAGCACAAAACCCAGATGGAACAAGACTTGGGTTTTGATTTTAGAATCGCTGCTGGGGTCAGGCATTTCCCACAAACGGTCTAAGGTCGTGAATGCAAGCTCGAGGTTGAGCGAGTAAAATTGCAAACCGCCAAACGCGCACGCCGCTTCGATACGTTCCATAGGACTTAACAGGTCGTCCCTGATTTTTGCCAACCACTCGAGTCCCTGGGCTGGCGAGCCTGAGACTTGAAACGTGAGCGCAATGTCAATCAAAGCCCGCTCCAGACCCGCTTCATAAGCCCTGATTAAAAATGTGCGAGCCTTTGAAACCTTGCCCAGTTTGATCGCCGCTTGACCTGCAAGAAGATGCTCAAGCGGTTCTGGCTCGGACAAATCGGCATATTTTAACAGCACTTCCTCGAGTAATTCTTTGGCGAACAATTGTTGCAAGTGGTTTTCTATGGCTTTACTTTATCATTCTTCGCGTTTTAATCAAAGCGTCGGTGACATCATACAAGTCCAAAAGTGACTTTAGATACTATCGTATTGACCCCCTTTAACTATCGCTTTGGGGGTATTGAACTATCCTGTGGAACTTCGGTATCGTACCAAACGAACCAAGGCAGGGTTGCAAATCACAACCAAACAAAGCAGAAATCCTCGAGATGAACTTCGAGGGTCTGAAAACACATTGCCACTCGAGAAACCCACAACTCACGAAAGTAAAGCTGGGGGAAATCATGAAACCACCATAAACCCGCAATCTCGAGATGCAGCCTTTCAACAAAAACCAGACACGAGGATGCCAAACATGAAAATGATACGAACCACGATTTCGACGCTTGCTATGACCTACTTCTTGCTCGCCTGCGGACAAACGCCAACCTCCAATAACCAATCAGCAACAGAACAAAAGATTCTCGGTACGGCAGAACTGATGGTTGGTGACGGCATACGCCCCAGTGACTTGCCAACAATTAGCCCAAAAGGCGCGATCAACGAAAGCAGCGTGCAATTCTCGAGACTCGTCTCAAGCGGCGCGATTGACAGTGCCACCGAACGATATGTATGGGCTACTTACGAATTTAAAAACATTACGACTGGCAACCTGACCAACCTTTCACTCTATGCCTACAACGACAGTGCTAACAATGCGGCAGGCACTGCCTTTAAAGCGGTTCGTCGGTTGGACAACACCGCCATTACCGACACAAACGTTATTCGAGGCATTCAACCATCGGCAGGGTTGATCCTGAACACTGGGGTTTTTAACGTCAACCCTGCCGAAGCGAACTTTCAAGTGTTTCGATCATCGGAAGCATCAGCCGTGGACGCCGGCGCTAAAGTGCTCGGAAGTCTTTTACCAAACGACTCAATCCTCGAGTACGGTTTTACGATACGCAGTGCCAGTGGTGACAGAACACTTATACCAAATGAACTGGGCGTAGTCACTTTAGGCTTTCGTGTACCGTTACAAACAATCGTGACCAACACCCCACGACGTTTTACAACCATGTTCACTTACGCCACCGATGCAATAACTCGAGTGACCCGTGACAAGTTTGAAACCACAGCTCAAGTTGTTGCTCGAGCCGCCGCACCAGTCAGTGCTACAGAAGTGGCAATGTTCGGTTCGGATACGGATACAGCGCCAAATCCGCTAAAAACCGTGCGACTTTTACAAATAAAAACCTTTGTTGATCCGGCAAGCTCTCCTGTCACAGTGGGAAGTTCTGGAGGCATTGTTTCACTCGGTTTGGCTAAACTCGAGATTCCATCTGGAGCAGTCCCCGCCAACACAAGTTTCGCAATCGAGAGGTTAAATGCCTTACCTGCCTCGCTGCCAACAAGCGAAGAGATGGGGCGCATTGGTGATGCACGTCTAGTATCTGGCTACCGTCTACTCTCAAGCATCAACAAATTCCAGGACTACATCAAATTTACTGTACCCATTGATATTCCAGCTACCATTCCTGGCGATCAATTAACGACTGAATTATACGTCTGGGATGGGTTGAAATACGATAAGGTGCGAATTGGCAGCGATGACCGTAGTTTCGAGTACACCAATTATCAAATGCTAGGCAGCAAAAGTGGCAGCCTTACAAACGTCACTGATTTCTTGGTGATACGTGCTCCTTCAAGTAGCGTTTCTCAAGCATGTACAGCGGGGGGTGGAACCTGGAACGGAATTTACTGCCAGGGTGGTGTTGGTGCTCTTTCCCTGCGCGAAAATCGAAACACAACTGTGAATCAAAAAGTGCTTTCAATCAATGTTGGAAATACTGATCTTGGCTATTGTGGGTTATATTTGGTCAAATTATGCGGATATGCCGATGAGCAAAAGATTGGACGATATATTGCTTCCCAAAACGCAGACATTATTGCGTTGCAAGAAACGTGGCACAATCAGTGCTTTTTTGTAGATATTGGCGATAGAGATCGGTTGTGTTCCCGCACTACTGTTCCACTTCCAGGATTCGGAAAACAAATGGAGCGCCTTTTACTGACCAATCAAGGGTATGACACTCGTTGTTCACCAACTGTCAGTTTTCCAAACGAACCAGCAAACTCCAAATTTAAAATTGTCAATGGATATGAGTGTATTGCCATCCGTAACACTTTATTCGAGTTTGTTACCGCTGTTGGTAGTAGTCCAGCCACTATTCAACCTCCTTGTCAAACCACAGCTTCTGGGACATACTTCCTCGGAAGTGATACTGGCTCGCAAGTAGAGACAATTCGTCCAAAGACCTTTGTTTACAGGGATCCAATTACTGCGCCTGATCTTACACTTGCACGGCAAGCAGTTGAGTTCGATGTTGTTAATTCACACCTTGCCACGTCCCTTCCAATCAGTGCAATTTGCACCGATTTGCAAATTACAGCTATTAGTCAGCGTTATTTTGATCTTCGTCCCAATTTAATTCGACCTTTGGGAAAGCGATTACTTCTTTTAGGAGATTATAACCGAGGGTATGGCAATCAAAACGAGGCTCCATTTCAAACTTTTGCACCATTTCAATCTGCTCTCAACCTTGCAACAATTGAGCCACCCAATGCTACAGATCCACGCCGTCGTATTGCTTACTTACTCAGCAATCCAAACGAATTTACGGCATCGTATTTAGGTGTATCATACGCAGGGTTTGATCATGCTGCCTCGAATTTTTTGGAATTAGCAGGGTTAGGCTGTGTTCGTGGAAATCGCACAGCCAATATGGATCACAATCCTACATTTTGCACCCTGAAAGGTATTGATGCTTGCTGGACGAGAGGTCTTATCGCGTATAATCAAACCAATCCTGATGGGACAATTACTACTCAAGTCCCAGAGTTGAATTTTATGTCAGCTCGAAAATATGGAGTAGAATTGACCTACGTTAAAACGCGGCAGTACGTAAATACGAGTGGCTTACATACCGTAATTGGTCTTTCTGATGCTGGACCCGTCATCTTGGAATTCAGGCGATGTAAAGTTACAGGACCTGTTAATTTTGAATCTCAGTTTGAAGTTGGGTCTGGTGGGTCAGTGTCTTTTGGTCCTAAGATATATCCAAGTGTTTCAGTGTGTATCTAAAGTAAGTAATCGTTTGATGTCATGATAAAAAGTACATTTATTATCCCACAAATTCTTTTAATATCATGACATCTATATTTCTACAATAAATTTAAAACATTTTTATAAGAAAGTAGCTTATGATAATTTATCTCCTTTGTACGATATTAGCGTTTCTAATAATTTCGTTCAAATTAACTAGTTTTTATGGAGTATTTAATGCTATTACTATTATTAAGTTTCCAATACAGGCATCTATATCTATTTTAAGTCTTGCAATACTCACTTATAATACATTTTTTTTATTAAAAACAC
>JANMUC010000445.1:0-1354 GCA_031391225.1 Deinococcales bacterium | reverse complement strand
CAACGCGACCGGCAACCTGATCTCGAGCTTCAGTTCTTACGGACTTGTGCCAGACCTCAGCCTCAAGCCAGACATTGGCGGTCCTGGCGGTTTGATCCGTTCAACCTACCCGCTTGAGCTTGGTGGTTATGCCACCCTCAGCGGCACTTCAATGTCTTCGCCTCATGTGGCTGGTGCGGTGGCGTTGCTGTTGCAATCCAACCCCGATATCAAAGCCAACGACGTGCGCAGTTTATTGCAGAACACCGCCACCCCTCGAGCTTGGTTTGGCAATCCAGGACTGGGGTTCTTGGACAGCGTTCATCACCAAGGCGCTGGCATGATGCGAATTGATGCCGCAGTGCTCAGCCCAACCACCGTTTACCCATCTAAACTGTCCTTGGGTGAAAGTGCTGGGGGACCAGTTCAAAACGAACTCGAGATTGTGAACGACAGCAATCAAGTCGTCACGTACACCCTCAGCCACGAACCAGCCCTGTCCACTGGACCAAACACTTATACCCCAGCATTTGGCACTGGCTTTGCCAGCGCGACGTTCAGTTCGCCAACCGTGCGCGTTGGCAGATACAACGAAACCACGGTCAAAGTCACCGTCACTGCCAGCTCGGAGCTTCCTGACCGCAGCATTTACGGTGGTTACATTGTCTTAACCCCTGACAACGCAGGGCAAGTCATTCGTGTGCCTTACGCCGGCTTTAAAGGCGATTACCAAGCCATTCAGGTGCTGTCCCCAACCGCCAACAACTTCCCGTGGTTGGCAAAAGTGGTCGGCACAAATCTGGTCAATCAAACGGCTGGTGCAAGTTTCACCATGCAAGCAGGCGACTTCCCACAAATCTTGTACCACCTCGATCACCAATCAAGACGCCTGCGATTTGATGTCTACAACATTGCCACGCCCAAAAAGACATTCTTGATTGATGGTGCAGATTACTTGATTCGCAACCAAGGTCCAAATGGATTCTTTTTGCTCGAGTGGGATGGTACAGCCACCAAAGACGCAGAAGTTGCCGAGAATGGTTTCGTCACGCCAGACCCAAAGAAGATCGTGACCTTGCCCAACGGTCAGTACGCGATCAAGATTACGGTCACCAAAGCGCTTGGTAAGTTTAACCGAGCTTCTGACACCGAAACTTGGATTTCGCCAACGATCACCGTTGCGCGTCCTGCCGCTCCGTAAAATTCTTAAAGCTTTTCAAAACGCGTTCACCAATTTTGGTGGACGTGTTTTTAATGCAATAGTCTGGAATGTTTTAGGCTGCCTTCACCCCAAGATTTAGCGTGTCCTGCACAACCTCCCAGAATTTATCAACACTCACTTCCGCAGCTACCAACCGAATAATCCGACTCGCAA
>JANMUC010000417.1:0-2709 GCA_031391225.1 Deinococcales bacterium | reverse complement strand
ATTTCACGCGGTTCGGATCAAGAAAGCTGGCTGCCCCCTCGAGAAACAACTGCCCGCCAGCATCACGAAGTTTGTCTTGGACGCGCTTGAGGTTCTGAATATCCGAAATCACCTGGCGGACCTTTGCAACCGTGGTTTTCCACTCGAGTTGCGGCGCTGAAACGTCAATGCCGTACGCTCCAGCACCGCGAATATCCCGCAACAGACGTGCCGCAATTGCCAGAACTCGAGTTGGCACGCAACCCGTGTTGGTGCAGGTTCCACCCGTGCGGCGTTTATCCACCAAAGCAACTCGAGCGCCCAAACTGCTGGCTTTGAGTGCCGCCGTCGCGCCCGCAGGACCCGCACCGATCACCAATACATCAAATTCCTGATTCACAAGTCCATCTTAAATCAGAGTGCTTGCTCGAAGTGCCAACCAAGAAATGAACATCACGGGCGATAAGTGAGTTTGTCACCGATCACGCTTCAAAAACCACACCAACGAATTGATGGAATCAGCAAGAACAAGCACCAGAAACACCAGAAAAAGTATCGTGCATATCCCAAAACCCACCAGTCCAAAACCGACATATAGATTCGCCTGATCTGGACTTAAATTATCGCAACCACCCGCACTGAAGCCAACGATTCCGAGACTACAATTGTGAATCCCGAAATAAAGATAGGTCAATAAAGACACAATAACCAGCGCCACGAAAACCTTTGATGCCGTCATCCGGCGATTCTGTGGGAATCCAGATTGATCTATTTTGTCTTTCACCGAAATCATTGTACTGGCAAGCGCAAGAATAGGACTGATTTTCAAAACCATGAATTTAACCTACGTTATTTCGTCTCAAACTCGAGTTCAGGAAAAGATTCTAAACGCACTTTCGAGTCCCGCAAGAGGGTCATGTTTTGGCACAAATTCGTGCGTCACAAATCCTTCAAACCCTATGCAAGAGATGGCTTTGGCAATCGCTGGGTAATTGATCTCTTGGCTGTCGTCGAGTTCGTTTCGCCCAGGATTTCCCGCCGTGTGATAATGCGCGAAACTCGAGTGATGCTCTTCGATGGTGCGAATGATGTCGCCCTCCATGATTTGCATGTGGTAAATGTCGTATAGCACCTTCACACGGCTCGAGTTGACCGCTTCGCAGACTTTGACGCCAAACTCGGTGGTATCACATTGATAATCTGGGTGATCGACTTTAGAATTTAGAAGCTCGAGAATCAAATTGACCCCAGCACTTTCGGCGTGTTTGGCGACTCGAGCCAAGCCTTCAGCCGTGATTTGCACGCCAGTTTTAAAATCGAGTTCGCGTTTGTTTCCCGAAAAACAAATCAGATTCGGCACGTCCCATTTTTCGGCAAGTTTGAGGTTCGCCAGAATCTCGAGTTCGATGCGGGCATGGTTTTGGCGTTCGTTCAAACCGTTTTCGATGGTGGCATGACCGTTCATGGCAGAAATCTGTAAACCAGAATCTTTTGCCATCGCAAACAAGCTTTCAGGCAGCAATTCAACCGCCTCAAATCCGATTTTACGCGCACCGACAAACAAATCTCGAGCCTCGATCAGGTTTTCAAAACACCAGTACGAAAAACCTTGCTTCATAATTTTGAAACTCGAGTCGCCGCCTCAAAATCGAGCGCCGTCAAACCACCCGCGCTGTGCGTGACGTACGCCACCCGCACGGCTTTCCAACTGATCTCGAGGCTATCTGGGTGATGGTCCATTTTTTCGGCGGTCAAAGCAACCTGAACCGCAAACGCGACGCCCGCGCCGTAACTAGAGAAACTGAACTTTCGCACCAACTGACCGTTGTCGAGCGCCCAATCAGGCAGGGCTTCGAGTCTTGATTGAATTTGCGCATCTTCTAGTTTTGTATTCATGACTTGATTCTAGACCCAATCTGAAGAATGACGCTCGAGCCACTCGAGCACCGCCAAGGCACTGGCAAGGTTGGTGGCGAGCGGCACGTTATGAACATCACAAATTCGCAACAAGGCACTAACATCGGGTTCGTGCGGTTGAGCGGTCAACGGGTCACGAAAGAAAAACACTGCCAGCACTTTTTGCTCGGCAACCAGAGCACCAATTTGCTGATCGCCACCGATTGGACCCGATAACATCCGAGTGACAGGTAAACCTGTTTCCAGCGAAACTCGAGCACCCGTGGTTCCAGTGCCAATCAAACTAAATCTCGAGAAAATCTGTTGATGCTCGAGCACAAAACGGCAGAGGTCGTCTTTTTTATCGTCATGCGCGATCAAAGCAACAGTGATGAGTTTATCTGACATTAAAAAAGTATAACTCGGGATACAGCCCTCAAAACGCTGGTTCAGCCCTCAAAACGGCTGAGGTTCGGGATTTCTTTGGCTATCGTGGTTTCTTCACCGTGCCCACTAAAAACAACAGTTTCACCAAGCAGCGTGAACAATTGCGTTTTGATGCTCGAGATCAGGGTGACGTGGTCACTCCCTGGCAAATCGGTACGCCCAATGCCAGATTTAAATAATGCATCGCCCGACAGGACAAAACCGCCAGATTTGGAATACAAACTAACATGCCCTGGCGCGTGTCCAGGCGTGAACAACACTTCAAACTCGAGTTCTCCAAGAGTCCAAGTTTCAGATTTCAATTCATGATCTGGTGCGCCAGGTTGCGTGTATGGAATGTTCCAACGCTGCGCCGCGAGATGGCTTTGCATAAATTGATCTCGAGCC
>JANMUC010000413.1:0-3296 GCA_031391225.1 Deinococcales bacterium | reverse complement strand
ACAAATGTATCTATAAAAACAAAGCAGTTGCGACAGACCGGTATGTCAAGCCTTATAAGTACATCAGCGTTTATAAGTCTGCCCTGACTCAGGAGGAC
Organism: Deinococcales bacterium; assembly: GCA_031391225.1. Classification (GTDB taxonomy): domain Bacteria; phylum Deinococcota; class Deinococci; order Deinococcales; family JAAFIG01; genus JANXTZ01. The sequence continues at coordinate 3,198 of JANMUC010000413.1, read as the reverse complement.
AGTCCATTAAGTCAACTGTTGAACGATACCAACCTGATGTCTTTGCGGCAAGAAACCCTAATCGCCAACCTGACAAAACGACTTGCGATTTAACCACAGGGTTCAATTCAGCTCGAGCCGAAAAGGAACTGTGCAAATGCACAGTTCCTTCAGAAAGACAGTTCCTTCAGAAAGGTTGACATGAGAGCACTTTTTATCAAGTTTGGAAGACCCAATTTGCAATCTTCGAGTAACCTGGGTGTACTGGCATTGGTTCATTCGTGCTTGCTTACTGCAATTGCAATCATCGCAGCAGTCGCGGCAATGCCGTTCAATACCCTCAATCTTTCAGACGATGTGCGAAACACGGTCATGAGTTTGATTCCCGAAGGTTGGGGATTTTTTACCAAAAGCCCACGCGACCCAGAAATGCAAGTGGCTGTTTTACACAATGGCAGATTAATTAAGCTCAACATCGTCTCGAGTTTCCAAGCCAAGTACGCTTTTGGTTTTAACCGCCAGTCCAGAGCGCAAGGACTCGAGATTGATGGTTTGCTGAGTCAATTGCGAAGCTCGAGTTTGTGGCGCGATTGCCAGCAAAACGTTGCGGTTTGCAGCCAGAATTTGCTTGTCCAAAAACAACTTGTTAATTCGGTGCAGTTTCCAACGTTGTGTGGCAACTTGGTGCTTTTTGAGCGCCGCCCAATCCCCTGGGCGTACCGCGACAGCAAGCCAATCATGCCCTCACGGCTGACTCGAGTGGAGGTCGTATGTTCACACGGTTAGGAAATCAAATCCTCGAGAAACCCCAAAGCGAAATTTGGACGGTATTGCTCGGCGTGGTGCGCAGCTTGCTTGCCCTTGCCACAGCTTTGACGTTGTTGTTCACCAACACCCAGACACTGTTCTCGAGCAACCCGAGCCTGATAGATAAAAGCCTGTGCTCTGGAGTTGATACCGCGAATTTATTTTGTCTCGTGCCGAGCAGCCAATTGCACCTGGCACACCTTTTTGCGCTTGCAGTGCTGGCACTGGTCGCCTCGGGTTGGCGACCACGCTGGACTGGTTTGCTGCACTGGTGGATCGCCTGGAGTTACCACCAGGCGGGCACATTCGTTGACGGTGGCGATCAGGTCAACATGATCCTGACCCTGTTGCTGGTTCCCGTGACCCTGACCGACCCTCGAGTTTGGCACTGGCAAAGCGCCGCATCTAAAAACCACGACCTCGAGCGTCCTGTAGCAAAGCTGATTGCACTTGGTTGGTTGTCGTTCATTCGCTTGCAGGTGGCTGTGATTTACTTTCACGCCGCCACCGCAAAATTTGGCGTTCCAGAATGGCTGAATGGCACAGCCGTTTACTATTGGTTCGGCAGTTCCACCCTTGGAATGCCCGATTGGTTGCATCCCATCCTTGACCCGCTGCTCAATTCTGCCGCCTGTGTACTCGCCATCACCTGGGGAACAATGCTGCTCGAGATTCTGCTGGTATTGGGCTTGCTTGCCGACACACGTTACCGCCGTCCTTTGTTGAAACTGGGTTTGATTTTTCACGCGGGCATTGCCGTGGTGTTCAGCCTCAGCAGTTTTATGCTCGCCATGGACGCCGCACTGCTGCTCTATTTGGGCGATCCAAACTGGAAATTTAAGCTGCCAAAGTGGCGTCGTCAAAACGTTCCAACCCCAAGCTTAGAACCCTCGAGCCAACGCGCCATCTTTATTTTCGATGGACGCTGCGGCTTTTGCACCCGCGTCGCCCACACCCTCGAGCGCCTTGACCAGCACAGCCGTTTGCGTACACGGGCATGGCAAGAACCTGATATCCTCGAGCGTTACGGGTTATGCCAACAAGATGTCAAAGATGCCGCATGGTTGCTGGTTGGCAACCATCGCCTCCGTGGTGCTGCCGCGATCAACGCTGCAATTGCGCTGAGTACAGGTGTTGGGCTGCCGTGGTGGTTTTACTCGCTGCCAGGAATACATCAAATTCAGGACGGCGTGTACACCTGGGTCGCAAGCCACCGTCACTGGTTAAAAGGCGTGACTCCACGATGCAAAGAACCGATGGTGGAATGCAATGCCGCAGATTGAAATGTGAGGCTCAAGATGGCTGTCCAAATGAATTTGAAAAGTCTATTCACTGCGTACAAATCGGTCATACTGAACTTGTGAAACCCTCTTTGCTTGCCGTGTTTGCCCACCCTGACGATGAAGCCTTCTCGAGCGGCGGTACACTGGCACATTACGCAAAGCTTGGTGTGGACGTAACTTTAATCAGTTCGACCCGTGGTGAAGCTGGTAAAGTCACCGATCCAGTCTTGGGCGAGGTGACAGATGTTGGCGCACTGCGTGAACATGAGCTTCAAAACGCTTGCAAAGTGCTTGGTATCAACCCACCAATTTTCTTGGATTACCGTGATTCTGGTAGGCTCGAGCGTTTAAGAACTGATGATCCACTTGCCAGCATAAACGCTGACCCGCTCGAGGTTGAAGAAAAAGTCAAAGCTGTGATTGAGAAAGTAAAGCCCCAAGTCATGCTGACTTTTGATCCTCATGGTGGGTACGGGCATCCTGACCATATTGTGATTCACCGTGCGGCTCTGGCAGCTTTTTTCTCGTGCGGGCATTTACCAGGAGCGCCAAAACGTTTGTTTTACACGGCGTTTCCAATTGCGATAGCCCGTATGATGTTTGACTCGAGCGCCAGTCCAACCCCTGGTTTAAGTGCTGAATTGTACGGTGTTTCCGAGGATACGATAGCTTTTAATCATGACATTGCACCGTATCTCGAGCAGAAAGCGGCGGCGTTAAAAGCCCACGCTTCGCAAGTTGGTCCGACTTCACGCATGGCACAGATGCCCGAAGCACAACGTTTGGAAATGCAAAAACGTATGAGTTTTGAAAATTTCAGTTTGGGTGGTATTCGCGGGGCTGTTCCGAGTTTTCCGTTGCGAGGCTTTTTTGATGGACTTGGGCTTGATGTGATTTAAGCGTTTTGGTTGCCCTGAAAGTGCCTGACGGGTTAGGGTAGGAATGTGAATTATGCCGCGTTGCTTGCCGTGCTGGTGGTGCTGGGACTCTCGTTCCCAGTGCTGGTGCGTTTGGCAAACGCCAATGGCATCCCTCGAGCCTCGAGCATTTTGGGTGCTCTTTTTGGTGCAATTGCGGTGGCTGCTTGGTTTGTGATCCGCGAGCGCGTCAAACGTTACCGCGAAACCCA
>JANMUC010000408.1:0-4981 GCA_031391225.1 Deinococcales bacterium | reverse complement strand
GTAATCCGCGAGGCTCGAGCGTGGTTCGATAGCGTTTGGCACAAGCCTGTGGTTGCGCAGTTTGACTTCCACGGTTTTGAAGGCTTTGGCAAATTCGGCATCCACCGCCGCAGCATCACCAATGTCCCATTGAAACGCAACATTGCCTGGCGCGAGTTCATGCACTTGCGGCGCACCTTCAGCCAGTGCCGTACTGCCGAGCGCCACGGCTGGCAGCATCTCGTAGTCGACATCGACCAGCGCAATAGCGTCTTCGGCGATGGCTCGAGTTTCGGCGATCACGGCAGCCACAATGTTGCCTACGTGGGTCACTTTATTGGGTTGAATTGCGTGGTGCGCCGAAATTTTGAGGTCAGGCAGCAACCAACCTGGCGGAATCGGGTTGATGCCTGCCGCCACCAAATCTTTGCCGGTCAAGACGGCTAAAACGCCAGGCAGCGCAAGCGCGGCGGAAGCATCAATTGAGTTGATGTTCGCGTGTGCGTAAGGCGAACGCACCATTGCCGCATAGGTCATGTTATGAAGCACAATGTCGTCGGTATAATTTCCTGCGCCCGTAATAAAACGCGGGTCTTCGACACGTTTCACGGCTTTGCCAAAGAATTTTTCTGTCATGGGATTTCTCCTTCGTAGAGCGATTAGCTAAAACCTATTTGGAGTCTCAATTCAACCTGCCGAGTTTCTTCAAAAGCCTTGGTATCTCGAGCTTCAATCACAGGGCTTTGTTCTCTGCCCTCTACTCTCAGCCCTCTGCCATACCAACTCAATCATCTGCCGCTTGCGCCATGCTGTGTGCCGCATTCTGCACGGCTTTAACAATGTTGTGATAACCCGTGCACCTGCAAAAATTTCCCTCGAGCGCGTGACGGATTTCAGACTCGCTGGGGTTTGGATTATGGCTCAGTAAATCAGCGGAACTCATGATCATGCCTGGTGTGCAAAAACCGCATTGCAAACCGTGTTCCTCCCAGAAACCGGTTTGCAGGGCGTGCAAATGTCCAACTTCGCCCATGCCTTCAATGGTGGTAATGGCTGCACCTTCGGCTTGCACGGCAAACATCGTGCACGATTTAACCGCCATACCGTCAACATGGACGGTACACGCGCCGCATTGACTGGTGTCGCAACCCACATGCGTGCCGGTCAAACCCAGTTTTTCGCGTAAGTAATGCACCAAGAGCGTGCGCGGTTCGGGATGATGTGTGGATTTCACGCCGTTGACGGTCATTGTTACTGCAACCACTTGTGCCATATTCTAGCCTCCTTAAAAATAAACCATTCAAAACTTGTGTAACTCGAGATAAAAATCAACTTGTGTTCATGGTGGTCAACTCCAAAGTTTAAGTGCTCGTAAGGGTTTGTGCCTCTTGCTCGAGTTTGGAAAAAAACAGATCGGCTTGAGCTTTTGCCACGCCACCAATTAAGCGTGCGCCGACGCTGGCGATCATGCCCATGAGCTGCGGTTCGCCCGCCCAGTGCACTCTCGTTCCATCGTTTTCAGATTCGAGTTTTAAGGTCCCAAGCGCGTTAGCAATGCCGACGGGCGATTTGAATTCGACTTTTAAAGTCATGCTTTGATCAAGCACTTTTTCGGTGATCGCAATTTTCCCGTCAAATTTGCCTTTAACTGGACCTATCGCCACCTCGACCAGCGCTTTGTAACTGTCTGCACCGTCACGCACCAAGCTTTTGACCCCTGGCACGCACCTTGAAAGCACGTCAGGATCGTTTAGCAGCGCAAAAACCCGATTTGGGGGTGAATGAATGAAATGACTTCCCTCGAGAAGCATGGATATTCCTCCTGTGTTGATTTTGACAGAGGAATGTTATCACTTCTGAGGCTGTAAATTCGGGCGTAAAGCTAGGCAATACCCAAGCAGTTAAAACTTGAGCAACCAAGCCAAACCATGCCAAAGTGAAGTATCGCGTGTTTTGAGACTGTTTTTGTTAACTCGAGGCTTTCGTGATGGAGAACAAGTCTTTAAAATCGCGCACGAAATCCTCTACCCTCAGCGGATCACGCCCAAGAATGCGCCTTACATCGTTTGTAACCTGAGCCGCCAGTCCAAAACGGTTGGTGTTGTAAATCAAGATCATGATGTTGACAAACCCAGGTGCTATCCCCCGTTTTTGCATCTCGAGTCCAAATCTTAACGGCAACGGGTCTGAGTAGGTGATAGTGCGCCCAAGCACCTCGCTGAAGATCGTTGCCACCTCCGAATAGGTCAGGGCTTCAGCGCCAGTCAAGTCAACTCCACCGTTAACAATGTGCGGCACAGTTAAGGCTCGCACGGCAACGGAGGCGATGTCCCTGGCATCAATAAAACTGGTGCGCCCTTTGCCGGCTGGGATAAACAAATCGTTGCGCTGACAAATATCCAAGCGGTGCGTGGTCGAGAAATTCTGCAAGAAGAAACTGGGGCGTAAAAACACGTGCGGAATGTTGAGTTTTTCGATTACAAGCTCGAGCTTTCGGTGTGGCACGACTGGGTTGTTCTGTGCACCGAGCAAGGACAGGAAAACCAATTGCTCAAGCCCACCAGAAGCAACCGCTTTCAAAATAGGCTTGAAGGCTTTTGGGTCATCCATTGCCGGAGGGCGCATCAAGAAAACACGTTTGACCCCGTCAAGGGCAGCAGCGAACGTGCTTGAATCATTAAAATCAAATTGCACCAGATTGCAGCCTTCAGGCAATGAATTACGGGCACGGTTCGGGTCGGTGGCTGCCGCACGAACTGGCACACCGAGTTGAAGCAAACCGCGAAGGACATCCCGACCAACATTCCCTGTGGCTCCAGTCACCAAAATCATGATCCCAGCTTATCCGATAGTCACGGTCGAGAAGGTTTTCATCAAAGCACGCTAAAGTTCTTGCATGACCCGAATTTCGTTATTGATTTCCGTGCTCGGCTTGATTCTTTTTTCATGCGCCCCAAGCTCAAATTCATTCACGCCAAGCCCTGGCGAGGTCTTGTACCGCTCGGTCAACAAACCATCGTTTGAGAACCGCTCGAGTTCGTTCACCCAAGAGATCGCTGTGATCTTGATTGATGCCCTCAACACGAGCAATGTGACGGGGTTTGAGCGCCTGAAATACCAGGCGAACGAATCGCTCATTACCTATTCGTACGCAAGATTGGTGTTCGCTGCCAAAGCCTCCAACGGCGCTGGCACGATGCGCAGCGTTTGGACGATACGGGATCGCGGCGAGTATTACTTTTCACTCTCCGCAAACACCAGCTCCAACCTCGAGATTCCAGCCAAACTCGATAAGCTCGAGACTGAAACGTTTAATTACCTGAGCACCATCTTTGAACGAATTTCTGGCAACAGGTAAAAGCTCGAGAAACCATTGATACAGCAAAAAAGCTCGAGAAAACTATTTCTCGAGCTTTTTCACAAATTGCGTTTTTAAGAAATCACACCGAGTTCGCGTCCAACTTTTTCAAACGCATGAAGCGCCTTCTCGAGTTGTACTTGGGTGTGCGCCCCGTTGTAACTGGTGCGGATGATGCTCTGTCCTTTGGGAACGGCTGGCGGCAGGCTTGGGGTGGTAAAGATTTTTTCAGCCCACAAGCCCTTCCAGAATAAAATGGCGGTGTCGTCGTCGCCTGCCAGCACCGGAATGATCGGGCTGTCGGAACCGAGCAAATCAAAACCGAGGGTCAGCAAATTATCGCGCATGAAGTTGACGTTTTTCCACATGCGTTCGCGGTGTTCGGGTTCGCTACGCATGATGCGCAATGCCTCGAGCGTTGCGGCGGCATTGGGTCCTGGCAATGCAGCGTTAAAAATAAAGGGTCTGGCGGTGTGTTTGATCCATTCGACCACTTCTTTTTCACCTGCGACAAAGCCACCAACACTGGCGAAGGATTTTGAGAACGTTCCGACCACCAGATCAACCTCATTTTGAATGTTGAAATGGTAATGTGCACCCTGTCCGAGTGGTCCAAGCACGCCCGTCGCATGGGCATCGTCGCAAACCACACGGCAACCGTAACGCTTTGCGACCTCAACAATTTTATCAACCACGCCAATATGTCCGCTCATCGAAAACACGCCTTCGGTGTAGACAATTCGCCCGCCTGGTTTGCCCTCGTCCTCTTTTAAGAGGCGTTCAAAATCGGCGGCGTCGTTGTGATCAAAACGGCGCAGTTGTTCGTTGCGCACGTTTGCCAGTTTAAAACCATCATACAAACTTGCATGGTTTTCGCGGTCAAAATAAATCAAATCGTGACGACCCGTTAACGCCGCGACGCTCGAGGCGCACGCCAGAAAACCGGCGGCAAAAACCAGTACTTGTTCTTTACCAAAAAATTCGGCAAGTTCAAACTCGAGGGTTTCGTGAATGTCGAGCGTGCCCGTTAAAAACCTCGAGCCGGTGCAACTTGTGCCATACGTCTCAACCGCATCTCGAGCGGCTTGTTTGATGCGTTCGTCTTGGGTTAAACCCAAGTAATCGTTGCTGCCAGTTAAAACGTATTCTTCACCGTCCACAATAACGCTGCCACCATGATGGTGTTGAATGGCTTTGAAGTACGGATACAACCCTGCCGCATGAGCCTCTTGGACTCGGTTGAATTTCCGTGCCTTTTCAAAGGCATCTTGGGGTTGAAAAGCGGTAATCAAGGGTGAAAGCCTCCTTCGTTGAATCGACCATGCGTGGCGCGTGAAATACGTTCTATTACAAACGGCAAGAGTCTTGTCCGCTCGAGTGCCAATCGGCACAGTCTTGACAGGTTAGCACGGCAGTCAATGCGAATGAAAAGCCCAGAGACCAAATTGGCTTAAAAAACGGATGGATTTCCATGGAAACCCATCCGTAACCGCAGCTAAAAGTTTTTAGAGCACCAGTCCAACTGGAGTCTCGAGCGCTTGGGCAACATGCGCCAGGAATTCTGCGCCCGCTTTGGCTGGAAAATCACCCGACAGGGTCAATGTAGCCAGGTTGTTGCTGATCTGTCCCAAGGCGAGCAGTGCG